>JAZDIG010000473.1:0-4344 GCA_043805105.1 Candidatus Glassiibacteriota bacterium
GAAATCCAGCGGAACGCAGGCCAGCTCCCTGACCCGGACTTCCGCCGGCAGCTTGGCGTTCAGAGCGCGCTCGAGAGTGGCTTCGGCCAGCCGCGAGACAGTGTCGAAATGAGCGACCTGGCCCAGCGCGTGCACGCCGGCATCGGTCCTGCCGGCGCCGGTCACTCGCACCTCTTCCTGCAGGATTTCGCCCAGGCATTTCTCGAGCAGTCCCTGGACTGTGGGCCCCTCGGGCTGATACTGCCAGCCGCGATAGCCGGTGCCGTCGTAGGCGACGGTGAAGCGGAATCTCCTGGCCGATTGCCGGGTTTCGGCCTCCGGCTGGCTGCCGGGATCGGTCTTTTGCAGCGTTTTCGTAGCCAATGTCGAGCTGGACCGGGTTGAGGATGTGATGGCCCGGACAGTTAATAGAACCAGGCGGCGGCGACTATAACCGCGGTCGAAAGAACGAGAAATGCCAGGTCCGCAAAGGTAAGCCTGGCGTCATAGCTCACGGCCAGGGGCCGGAAAGGATTATACCCTCTGGCCATCAGGCTCAGGCTCAGCAGACTCGATTCGTGCAGGGTATAGTGCATGTAGCAGACCATAGTGTCGATCACTCGCGATAAGGCCCGCGAAAAGTTTGTGAATTTTCCGGGCTGCTTCCGGCCGAGGTTTTCCCGGATGCGGAAATTGCGGTGGAGGTCTTTGATTCTGGCCAGCCCGGAGGGAAAGGAGCGTATCACCAGTCCTACCGTAAAGCTCAGCTCGCGCACCGGCAGCCTGAGTTTTTCCAGGGGCTTCAGTACCGCGGTGAGCGCATCCACGATTTTCATGGGCGCCGTAGACAGGTACAGCCAGAACGCCGCGGCCAGCAGCACCGCCAGCTTTCCGCCCAGCAGCACCGACCGGTAAAGCACATCGGCCAGGCCCGCCGCGAAGCCCGGCCCGCGGGAGGAATTCGCCGCCCAGGAATAATAAGCGATTATCAGCAGGAAAACGTAGGTCAGCCGGCGCAGGCTGGCCAGGACGGCCCAGGCCGCCCCAGCCGAGGCGATGATCCAGGCCGCGACCACCAGGACCGAAAGAGCCAGCCCGGCAAGGGTGTCGATCTGCCAGACCGTAAATGATAGTATCCCCACGGCCAGCACCTTGAAGCGGGCGTCCAGCCGCTGCGCCGCTGAATCTACTGCCGCCGCGGGACTGTATTGAGCGTAACGGTTCATCGGAAGCGTCTTGAATTAGTCTCGCCTGAACTGGAGGAACATGAATTGTAGCGACTGCATGCGTCGCCTTTGCTGTAAGTTCCCCGGAAAAGCTAACAGGCAGCGGGAACCGTTGTCAACACCGGGAGCTTGTGATTGACACTCCAGCCGCCGGTCAGCTATATTTTCCCCTTTGAAGGCAGCCGGCGGCGTACCGGAGCGGCAGCGCCGTCGGAAACCGAACAGCCGCCCTGGTGTCAGGTTTTATTTCCAAGTCTATCCTTGAGGCAGCGAATGACTTCTTATCCGTCCGAGCCGAAATTTCAGGCAGTTGAATCACAATGCGAAAAGGAAGAACTCGACAGACTGGCAGGCCGCGGAAGCGAAGCCCTGCGTCAGGGCCGGCCGTTGGCCGAGGTACTCACCGCGGACCAGCTTACCGTGCTCCGGCGGCGCTACAGCCATTTCAGGGACGAGCTGGATGCCGGCGGGTTCATCACTTCGAGCGTCCACCGGATAACCAGGGTTTCCACGCCCAGGCCGTACCTGCATCTGGTGAGCAGCAACCACAGCCGCGAATCCGGTGCTTTCGGCTCGTTCTGGGACGCCGGCGGAGCGGGTTTCAGTTGCCTGGACACGGTGCTGGCCGGTCCGGTCACTTCCCACAAGGACCCCTCCTACGTGCCGACCGCGCCGCGGGCCACCGACCACCGTCATTTTTACCTGCGGGAGAGGGGCGAGCCGGGGTGCGCGCCTGAAATCTGGCATGTCTTCCCTCAGCGAGGAGTGGAAGAAGACCAGTACGAGGGATTCCACTGCGACCAGGGTCTCGGCACGGTCAAGCTCGAAGCCTCGCGCCACGGCCTGCGGGCCGGCCTGCTGGTTTTCGTGCCCGTGGACCATCCGCTGGAGGTCTGGCGGCTCACCCTCGAAAACCTCTCCGGCGGGCGGCGCAGCCTCGATTTGTTCCTCTCGGTCAACTGGGGGCTGGATTCCTATCCCGGCTATTATTTCGATCCCAGAGTGGTGAGCGAGGGCCGGGTCTACGATGAGCTCAATACGCTCGTGGCCCTGAACCACGACCAGAACAACAGGCATCCCCGGACCGGTTTTCTGATGGCGAGCCGCCGCTTCGAAGGCTTCGACATGTCCGCCGAGGATTTTACCGGCGGGGGGCATTTCCGACGCTACCCGCTGGCAGTGGAGCGGGACGGCTGTACGGGGTCCAGGGGCCTGCAGCCGTACCTGGGCCTGATTGGAGCGATGCACTTCCGGATCGAGCTGGCCGGGGGAGAAAGTACCACGCTCGAAGTCCTGCTCGGCGTCACCGACCCGGACCTCGAAAAGGGGCGGACCCACCTCCAGGGCCTGGCCCGCTATTACTTCGCCGGCAAGGGAGTCGACCGCGAGCTCGAACGGCTCGGCGAATCCTGGCGCACGCTGATCGGCAGACACAAAGCCCGGACGCCGGACGTTGAGTTCGACCGGTTTTTCAACGTCTGGAGCAAGTACCAGGCGAAGAATACCGCCCGCTGGACCCGCGCCCTGGACAAGGTGGGTTACCGCGACCTGCTGCAGGACCTGCTGAGTATCAATTCGTTCAATCCCGAATACACTTCGGTCATGCTGCCGACCGCCCTGCGCTACCAGTTCCCGGACGGCCGGGCGGTACGGCAGTTTTCCAAGTTCGAGGGGACTCCGCACGATGAGCGGATGTACATGGACAGTCCGAGCTGGATTGCGGATACGCTGACCGATTACGTCCAGGAAACCGGGGATTTCGCTATCCTCGAGCGCCGGGAGCCGTTCCTGGACCCTTTCACTAAAAAACTCGACCGGGACAACCAGGCCACGGTCTACGAACACGCCCTGCGCGGGCTTCGGTCTCTGTTCGACTCCCGGGGACTCTACGGGCTGTGCCGGATCGGCCACGGCGACTGGAACGACGCCCTGGACGGTGTGGGCCGGGATGGCGAGGGAGTGAGCGTGTGGCTGTCGATGGCCCTCGTTTTTGCCGCCGGGCGCTTGGGCGAGCTGGCCGCCCATCTTCAGGACGGGCCGGCTGTCTCCTTCACTGAAAAAATTATCGGTGAAATGACCCGGGCAATCAACGAACACGCCTGGGATGGCCGGCATTACGTATATGCTTTCATGCCGGATGGCACACCCATTGGCTCCTCGAAAGGCCTGGAAGGCAAGATACACCTGAACGTGAATGCCTGGTCGCTGTTCAATGGAGTGGCGGCGGCCGCCGGCCGGCAAGAGGCGGTGCTGGCCTCGATCGAAAAGCTGAAAACCCCGCTCGGCTACCTCCTGCTCTTCCCCGCCTACACCTCCAGCAGCCGGAAAGTCGGGCGGATCGGGGACATGGCGGCCGGGCAGTTCGAGAACGGATCGATCTACACCCACGGCCAGAGTTTCGTGATTTACGCCCTGGCCACCTTGGGCCGGGGCAGCGACGCCTTCCGGTCGCTCAAAACCATTCTGCCGGAAAACACCCTGCCGGACATCGCAACCGGCCCGCCCCACCAGGTATCGAATTTCACGGTCGGGATCGAACACCCGCATTTCGGCCGGAACCTTTACAGTAATTTCAGCGGCGCCCTGGCCTGGCTGCGCAAGAGCGCGGCCCGGATCCTGGGCCTCCTGCCCGATTTCGACCGGCTGGTGATCGATCCCTGCATTCCCTCCGATTGGCCGGAGTACCGGGTGGAGAAGATATTCCGCGGCTGCCGGGTAAAAGCGAGCGTGCACAATCCCAAAGGAGTCTGCCGGGGAGTGGCCGCTGTCCAGGCCGCTGGTATCGTAATCGAGCCGGAGGACGGCCGGGCTGCCCTGCCGGTCGGGATGCTGGCCGGGAAAAAGGAAATCGAGGTGGAGGTCGAGCTGGGCGGATGAGGTCGCGAAAGCCGTCCGGCCGGGGGAGTGGCCTGCTTGCGCTTTAAGAATTATTTTGAATTATGTTATCCGCTAACCGGACTATCGGGACCATGAAAGACAGCTCCACGCTCAGCGAAAGAAGAGAAACAATCAGCGTGCGGGTGGGCGCGGTGGCGCTCGGCTCTGCACACCCGGTGGCGGTGCAGTCCATGACCAATACCGACACCCGCGATCCCTCGGCCACGCTCGGCCAGATCCACCGCCTGGCCTCGGCCGGCTG
>JAZDIG010000474.1:0-4135 GCA_043805105.1 Candidatus Glassiibacteriota bacterium
AGCCTCAGACTGTTTATCGCCTCGGTTCTGGCCCTATCGGGCTGCGGTCCAAACATCGGGCCGGACAGCTACGACGTAGTGATCTACGGCGGCACCTCGGCCGGGGTGATCGCGGCAGTGCAGACAATCGGCCTGGGCAAAACCGTGGTGCTTATCGAGCCGGGCCGTCACCTGGGAGGGCTCTCAAGCGGCGGCCTGGGCGCCACCGATATCGGCAACAAGGGGGCGATCGGCGGGCGGTCGCGCGACTTCTACCACAGGGTCGCCCTTCACTACCGCAGCGCCGAGGCCTGGCCCTACGAAAAGAAAGAAGACTACCGCAGTAACCGCGGCGAGGACGTCGATACCGAACACATGTGGACTTTCGAGCCGCACGTGGCCGAAAAGATCATGAACGATCTGGTTCGGGAGGCCGGTGTCACGGTAGTTTTCGGCGAACGGCTGGACCTCGAGGTCGGCGTGGAGAAAAGAGCCGGCCGGATCGCGGCAATCGTCACCGAAAGCGGCCGACGGTTCGCCGGGAAGATGTTCATCGACGCCACCTACGAAGGCGACCTGCTGGCCGGGGCCGGCGTGAGCTATACGGTGGGACGGGAGTCCAACAGTACCTACGGCGAAACTCTGAACGGCGTGCAGACCGCCAATGCGCGCTACCACCAGTTCAGCCTGCCGGTTTCCCCCTGGCTGGTACCGGATGACTCTTCCAGCGGCCTGCTGCCTGGAATCGATCCGGCCGGCCCGGGCGAGGAGGGCGGCGGCGACCAGCGGGTGCAGGCCTATAACTTCCGCATGTGCCTGACAGATGTCGCCCAAAACCGTCTTCCCTGGGAAAAGCCCGCCACTTACGACCCGGTGCGCTACGAGCCGTTGCTGCGCTACTTCGAGGCCGGGTTCGACACCGTTCCCTGGAACCCGGTGCTGATGCCCAACCGCAAGACCGACACCAACAACAACAAGGCCTTCAGCACCGACTTCATCGGCGAAAGCTATGCCTATCCGGATGCCGATTACGCCACCCGGGAGCAGATCATCAAGGCCCATCTCGATTACCAGAAAGGCCTGATGTGGTGCCTGGCCAATGAGCCGCGGGTGCCGGACAGCCTGCGCAAAATAGTTGCGCAGTGGGGTCCGGCCCAGGACGAGTTTACGGACAACGGCGGCTGGCCGCAGCAGATTTATGTGCGCGAAGCGCGGCGGATGAAGGGTGAGTACGTAATGACCCAGCACAACTGCCAGGGAGAGGAAACTGTGGAAGATCCCGTGGGCCTGGCCGCCTATACCATGGACAGCCACAACGTCCAGCGCTACGTGACCGGCGACGGATTCTTGCGCAATGAGGGAGATGTCGAGGTGGGCGGGTTCCCTCCCTATCCTATTTCCTACCGCGCGATCGTGCCGAAAAAGAGCGAATGCGGGAACCTGCTGGTGCCGGTTTGCCTGTCGTCCAGCCACATCGCTTTCGGCTCGATCCGGATGGAGCCGGTTTTCATGGTGCTCGGCCAGTCAGCGGCGACCGCCGCCTGCCAGGCGATCGAGGAAAAGGTGGCGGTCCAGGAAGTGGATTATCCCCGGCTGCGGGAAAGTCTGCTGGCCGATGGCCAGTACCTCGAGTGGGATCCGGGGCGCAACTGAGCGGCCGGGTGTTTCGGCGTGACGATCAAAGCGAGCCGCGCTGAAACGGGACTGCTTTTTCCATGCAGATCGAGCTTCAGGATGTGAACACTCGCGGCCTGTATCAGCGGTCGCTTCTGCCGGCGGCCGCCGGCTTGGAAATGCCCCTTGAACCGCCCCGGCGCGGCGGCGTGGACTTCATCCTCGACCTCGACGACATTCCGGGAAAAATCCTGGCGCTGGCCTAAACTTTTTCAGCCACGTGCCGCAGTAACGATAAGCTTTGCGGATGACCTCCCCCTCCGGCCGGCCGGAACAGGGAAGCGAATAAAAGAGAGAAATCTCATGTCACTTTTTCTTTTCGTACTGATGGCCGTTTGCATGTTTTGTAACGCAGCGGTCTTTTCCATGCTGGGCCTGGGCGGAGGTGTGCTGTACACTCCGATCCAGGTCCTTTTCGGCATCGATTTCCACACCGCGGCCACCACCAGCCTGTTCCTGATAATCATCACCTCGCTCTCCGCGACCCTGGTTTTCCGCAAATCCGGGCGAGTGGACTGGCCGATGGCCCTGGTGCTGGAATCCTCGACCGTCGCCGGTGCGTTCTGCGGCGGATTGTTCTCCGAACATTTCAGCGGCCGCAGCCTGACCATCCTCTTTGCCGCGGTGATCGTTTTTGCCGCCGTGTTCATGGTCCGCGACTTCAATCTTAAGCCAGTCTGCAAGCCGGAAGACAACCGGCCTCTGATCTGGCATCGCAGTCTCGGTTCCAGCCGTTATTGTATCAACCTGTTCCTGGCTCTGCCGCTCTCATTTGTGGCCGGCGCCCTGAGTGGAACGATCGGCGTGGCGGGCGGGATTCTCAAGATCCCCATGATGGTGCTTCTTTTCGGGGTGCCGATGGACATCGCGGTGGCCTCGAGCTCGTTCATGGTCGGCCTGACCGCGGCCGGTGGCTTCCTGGGCCACTTGTCCGTAGGCCATTGGGACTGGAAAACCACCGCTCTGCTGACGTTGATCGTCTTCGCCGGCGGGCAGCTCGGCGCGCGCATCTCCCTGAATATCGATAATGAAAAGATGAAAAAAGGCTTCGGCTGGTTTCTTTATTTCATGGCCATCCTGCTTGTGGTCCGTCTGTGGCTATAAGGCTCGGCGCCTCGAGTGGTTTTCCTGCTTCTGGCTCTCCTCTTTATCAAGCACTCATGTACTGAATCTTAAATTCGATCCGGTTTGCCTGATTCAGCGGCCGTCGGCCGCATTGGCCTGATTCCGTTCCAGATACGAGCGGGCCTGGTTCATCGCCTCCCGCAGGAGAGCCTCGCTCAGCTCGTAGAGCCTGCGGCCGGAGGTCGATCCGGACCTGCCCGTGAGGCGACCGACCCGGCGGTCCGCGCCCCTCTCCCACTTTTCCCAGACCGAGCGCACTTCCTTCATCCCGGCCCAGCCGCCGGCGTCGAGCGTAAGGGTGAGGTCGCGGAAAACCCCGATCGCCATTTCCCGGCCCGGCATTACCACCGATCCCGGATTGGCGTAGACCGGCTTATCCACCTCGAAATACAGCTCCCGCGGAACACCATCCATCATCAGGAAAATCGGCACGAACGGACTGGCGCAGGGCCGCCAGAGTGCGGTCCACCAGACCGTGCCGGCTCCTCGGCCATCGCCTTTCAGCTCGAAAACATCCCCGTGGTTGGTGCTGCCGTGGCAGACCGTGCGTGGGGAGTAGCCTGCCGGGGTATCGTGCGCCCGGCCCCAGGCGGCTTCATAGGGAGTGCCCTCATAATGGTCGCGTAGCACGGCGTATAGGTGTTGCCGGGTGACCGGCTGCGCCGGCCTGATCGAAAAGGGCAGCGGCCGACCCTCTTCCGGGACCGGGAAAGTTCCTCCGGCCAGATGACGGTAACCGGTCCACTGGCGCAGCCGCTGGTTGGGGTCGGTCACCAGGTCCGGCCTGGCATAGGCCCGTTCGAAGTCGAAACCGCCGTCCCGGTTCGGGTCGTACCAGCCGCGGGCCTGGGCGTAGTCGATCAGGTCGGGGGAGCCGAGGAAGTCGAGGGTGTCGGCCAGGTCTACCTCGTGGATGCCGTAGCTGTTGGCCAGCACCGCCACCTGGTCGTCCGGCACCCGGCGGGCCACCCAGTGCCGGCCGTTGACCAGCGCCACCTGCCAGGCTTCGGCCGGGTCGCCGATCGTGAGCGTGCGGCCGCTGGCCGAATAACCGAATTTTTCCACCAGCGCGCCCACCAGCTTCACCCCCTCCCTGGCGGTTTTGGCCCTTTCGGCCACCAGCCATCTCAGCCTGGGTCCGATCCCGCCCTGGACAAGCTGCGGCCGGTCCTCGCGGCTCGGGCAGTTATCGCTCACCACCGCCACCGAATGTTCGTTGAGCAGGGCGTGGGAAAATTCCAGGCCCGGCATTTCGCAGACAATATAGGCCCAGGTGGTGTCCGCCTGTTCGATCCGGCCGCCTCCGGCCAGCTCGACGAGATCCCCCGGGCCGTGCGCCGAGCGTTCCACCCGGATG
>JAZDIG010000475.1:0-5243 GCA_043805105.1 Candidatus Glassiibacteriota bacterium
GGATTCGGGCACCTGGTTGACAGAAGGCCGGATACGGCAGTAGTTTGAAGAAGAAACCGATAGTCCGAAGGACGGAGGGAAGTCGATGGCAGGCGGCACCCGCGCGGAAATCGAGCTCAAGTTCCACCTCGACGACCCGCAGCCGGTCCGGGAAAAACTGATCGCCCTGGGATTCGAGTCCCACGGCCGGGCGTTCGAAGTGAACGTCGTGCTGGACACTCCCGGCCTGGACCTGGCGACCGGCCACCGCCTGCTCAGGCTACGCAGCGACGGCCGTATCAGGCTGACTTACAAGGAGCCGCACGAGGACCTGGCCCTGGGCCTCCGCTTCAAGGCCAAGCAGGAAAGCGAGCTGGAGCTTTCCGACCTGGAGACCATGCGGCATATCCTCCACCGGCTCGGCTTTCCCAGCGAACGGGTCTACGAAAAATACCGGGAGCATTTTACCCGTCCGGATGGGTCCGCCGCCGAACTGGACCAACTGCCGCACATGGGCCACTTCCTGGAGCTGGAAGCCCAACCGGAGAAGATCGAGCGGGTTGCCGCCGAACTGGGGCTGGAGCTATCCGACGGCCTGCGGGAAAACTACTTCGCCCTGTTCACCGGCTACTGCCTGCGGACCGGCCTGGAGACCCGCGACATGAAGTTCGAGGATGAAAAAATTCCTGACCGGGGAGTTCAAACATGAATATCAGCCTGATCGAGTTATTGCTGATCGGATTGGCGTTCGCATTTTACTGGTTCATTTTTCGCCGGCTCAACCGCAACCTCCGGCCCTCCAGCCGGGCGGCTAATTTCAGCGTGGGCGGACGCAAGCGGCGGGAGGAATTGGAGAAGGAGCAGATGAACCGGGAGGAGCGTATCCGCCAGGGCAAGGTGTCTCTGCGCGACTCGATCCTCAGGCGGCGGAGCCGGTGAATTTTTACCCAGCCCGACCCTTCCCCGGGAAGACAGAAGCCAGAAGTCAGAAGCCAGAAGCCAGAAGTCAGAAGCCAGAAGAAAGAAGCCAGAAGAAAGAAAAAAGAAGTCCCCACCCCCGGTCCGAAACTCCAATAGCGACGTAATCGACTGTAGGGGCGAACCTCGTGTTCGCCCGTTCTCGCATATGGCCCGGCTTTGCCGTAGAGGCGACGCATGCGTCGCCCCTACAACGTTTTACGAGCTTTTCTATCCCGCTCAGCCGAAAATGAAACTCACCCCGAATCCGCCTCGCGGATTGTCCCATTTTACGTAGGGCCGGCAGGCCACCTGGCAGGTGCCGCATTCGAGGCAGTTTTCGAATTTGATTATACAGTCGCCGGTTTCCGGGTGCTTTTCGTAAACTCCGGCCGGGCAGAGGAAGAGGATGGGCTGGTTGGGGCACTTGCGGAACCCCTCCTGGTCCACCTCGATGTGGCTTTCCTTGTCTATCTTGCGCTTGACCAGCCCCAGCTTGTCGTCCAGCGAGAGGACCGGGGTGGGCGCCAGCATGCTCTTTTTCTTCTCTTCGGTCATAACATCGCTCTCCTTGCCGCCCAGAGGCCCCGCAGGAAGGGGATCATCCTGATCCGCTTGCGGAACTTGCGGATCACGTCCTTTCGAACCTGGGCCTTGGGAGTTTCGCTCACGGTAAAGTAATCCAGCATCAGGTCGATGAAGAGGTCGGGGTATTCGCTGAGGAACTGCTTGTGGTTCTTGAGGAAGTGCACCACGTGGCGGAAGTGGAACATGTCCTTGAGCACAAAGGAATCTTCCAGTTTCCGGCGGTAGACCGAGAGGGTTTCCCTGGAGAAATCGCCTTTCTCCCTGGCCTCGATCACCGCCTCGGCAGCCGCCACCCCGCTGGCCATGGCCAGGTTGGTCACTTCGTGGTAGATCGAGGCGTTGATCAGCCCGGCCGCATCTCCCACCAGCAGCAGGCCGTGGTCGATCAACTGGGGAAGCTCATCGTAGGTGTCCTCGGTGATCATGTGCGTCGAATATTCGACAGTCTGTCCGCCGCGCACCAGGGCGCGAATCCGCGGATGGCTCTTGAAGTATTCAAGCAGGTCGTTGGGCGAGACCTGCGCGGCAATGAAGTCCTCGATGGTGCAGCCCACGCCCACCGAGATACTGTCCTGGTTGGTATAGATGAAGCCGCTGCCCACCATGCCCTTGACCGCGTCCCCGAAATACTCGTAGGCGATACCCTGGTCGTCCTCAAGCTGGAAGCGGTCCTGCACGATTTCCCGGTCGAGCTGGATGATTTCCTTGACCGCGACGACGCGGTTGCCCGGGGTCATTTTCCGGCGCAGGCCGCTTTTTTCGGCCAGCAGGCTATTGGCCCCCTCCGCGCAGATCACCGCATCGGCGAACAGCTCGTCCTTCTGGTCGCCCTCGCCGCGGGCCAGGATCCCCACCACTTTGCCATCCCTGCGGATGAAGTCGTCCACTTGGATTTCCGTGATGATTTCCGCTCCGGCTTCCGCGGCTTTTTCAGCGAACCAGCGGTCGAAGCGGCTGCGCAGGACGATGAACGAGTTGTTGAAGGGGGGCTGGTCGAAACGCTGGGAGCTGAAATGGACCGCCAGCTCGCTGAGCTGGTTGAGGAAGCTGAACCGGCGGCCGATCACGTGCCTTTCCACCGGCGCCTGTTTCCAGAATTCCGGCACCAGCTGGTTGAGCACGGTGGTGAACAGGATCCCGCCGAAAAGGTTCTTGGCGCCGGGGTATTCGCCGCGTTCGAGCACCACCACAGACAGGCCGGCGCGGGCCAGCGTAATCGCGGCCGCGATACCGGAAGGCCCGGCGCCCACTACTATACAGTCGAACTTGTCTTCCGCCACAGTGATCCCCCCTCTCCCGCTTCAGGCTGCATCCGTCTACTTGTTACTACCTGGGAATTCAATTATATGCAACAAAGCAAAGACGATTATTAGACTTCTTTTGGTGGCAAAAGAAGCAAAACCAGTGATACGCATTAAAATGCGTACGTCTCCGCTATGCTTTGCATAGCTCCGGCACTTTCATAACTGAAAGAACCAAAGATTATTCCCGGCATTCGAGTCTGCTACTCCGCTCCTTCGGCGGTCGCCTTCGAGGACTCCTCCGCTCCTCTCCCCACACCAGTCCTCGAAATGGCCTGCCTGCCAGCGGAGTCATCCAGCGGCCGCGATGGAAATAACGAGGCTGCTTCACGCTCCAATGTGAGAATCCCAAGGCTATAGGCTATTACAGCCGCTGATTCGACAATTCCAGAATCTGAAAAAGGCAAGCCAGCTCACGCTCCTCGTAGTAACGGCCGGCAGCCAGGCCGGGTTACGAGTTCAGGAATGTTTTTTCAATTCCTCGACCAGCGCCGGGATCACCTCGAAGACGTCCCCCACCACGCCGTAGTTCGCCACCTTGAAAATAGGCGCATCCGGGTCCTTGTTGATCGCCACGATCACCTTGGAGCCGATCATGCCGGCCAGGTGCTGGACCGCGCCGCTGATCCCGCAGGCCACGTAGAGGGTGGGGCTGACGAACTTGCCGGTCTGACCCACCTGGTCGCCGTGCGGCCGCCAGCCGGCGTCCACGGCGGCGCGGCTGGCCCCGATTCCGGCACCCAGCGCGGCGGCGAGCTGTTCCAGCAGACGGAAGCTTTCGCCCTCCTTCATGCCGCGGCCGCCCGACACCACCAGGTCCGCCTCGGCCACGTCCGGCCGCTCTCCCACAGTTTTTTTCACGCCGGTGATCCTGAGCGCCAGGTCCTGGGCCGATGGCTCCACGGCCAGCTTTTCGACCCGGGCGCTGCGGCTTTCGACCTCCACGGTCTGGAATACGTTGGCGCGGATACAGAGGATCGCGGGCGAGCTGGTGAACGAGAGCCGCATCTGCACCTTGCCGCCGAACGCCGGCCGCAGCGCGGTGATCCGGCCACCCTCGGTGTCCACGGAAATAACATCGGTGGCGGCGGACACGCCCAGCCTGGCGCTGATCCGGGGGGTGAGGTCCTTGCCCAGCGCGGTGCCGGCCAGTATCACCACCGCCGGCGCAAAGCCGGCTGCGGCTTTGACCGCTGCAGCGGCGAACCCGCCAGGGCTGTAGCCTGAGAACAGCGGGTTTTCCGCCAGATAAATCCGGTCGGCTCCGGCGCGGGCCAGCCTGTCAGTCAATTCCCCGGCCGAATCGACTGCCAGGACCGCGGCCACTTCGCCGCCACCCCCGCTGTCTGCCAGCCGGCGGGCCAGTCCCAGCGCCTCGCGGCTCGACTTCTTCAGAACGCCTTCTCTCGTTTCGACGAAAACCAGCACCTTGAGCGCCATCCCTTGTCTCCTTCTATCTGAAACTGTCCCGCACTTTTTCCCGGGAAGCCTGTCGAAATATTCAGGCAGGTGGTTTGCCGGGCAGTCAGGAACTTCCGCGGGCGACCGGCTGGTCGCCCCTACGACTGGCCCGGGGGGCAAACTACCCCGAAGCAAAGCTTCGAGGAATTCTTTTCGATTAAATTCCCTGAGGCAGGTGCTGAAAATGGAATATCAGCGCCCGCCGATTATATCAGATGACCTTGGCTTCTTCGCGCAAGAGCCGCACCAGTTCGGCCACCGCGGCCTTGCCCTCGCCCACCATCCGGCCGCGCTCGCGCTGCGGCGGGTAGCCGAGGGCCTCGATTTCGAGCTGGCCCGCTTCGAGAGTGATTTCCCTGACTTCGAGGGGCTTAGTCCTGGCGGCCATGCGGCCCTTGAGCGAGGGGTAGCGCGGCTGGTTCAGCCCTTTCTGGCAGGTGAACATCGCCGGCAGGGGGCACTCGAAGCTCTCCGTGCCGCCCTCGACTTCCCGCTCGCCTTCGGCCCCGCCAGCACTGACATTCAGACGGCTCACATCGCTGATCGCCGGGATACCAAGGAGTTCGGCCACCAGAATGCCCACCTGGCCGTGCTGGTTACCCACCGCCTGCTTGCCGAAAAAGACGACGTCCACGCCCTTGCCGCCGATTTCCCTGGCGATGGCCCGGGCCACGGTCAGGGGATCGAAGGCCGGCTGGACTGTCCGCAGGTGGATCCCCCGGTCGACGCCCATGGCCATGGCAGTGCGGATCGCCGCGGCGGCATTGTCTTCCCCCAGGCTCAGGGCGGTCACTTCGCCGCCCAGGGCTTCCCGGGTGAGCAGGGCCTGTTCCACGGCGAACTCATCGTAGGGATTGAGAATGAAATTGATGTCCCGGGTCTCGATCGACCGGCCGTCCTCGCCGATCTGCACCCTGGCCTCGGTGTCCGGAACCTGTTTGACGCAAACGTAGATGT
>JAZDIG010000476.1:0-2828 GCA_043805105.1 Candidatus Glassiibacteriota bacterium
TCCTGATCTCGACCGGGCTCACCAGGTACATCACCCGCACTCCCTCCTCCTCCGCCTCGTAGACTTCCTCGGGGATCGAGGTCATTTCTTCCTTGGTGCGGCGGTAAACCATGAACACTTTTTGAGCGCCGCGGCGCACGCAGGTGCGCACCGCATCCACCGCGGTGAAGCCGCCGCCCACCACCACCACGCGCTTGCCGATCGGCAGGTCCACCCCGCGCTGGCGCTCCTTGAGGAAGTCGATAGCCAGGTAATAGCGCTTGAGGTCCGAGCTCTCGCCCGGGACCCCCAGCCGGTTGCCGGACTGCGTGCCGAATGTCAGCACGAAGCCTTTGTAGCCCTGGCCCTTGAGGCTATCGACAGTGAAGTCGCGGCCGAATTCCGTGCCGGTCTCGAACTCGATCCCCAGCGCTTTCAGCCCGTCGATCTCCCTGTCGATAATCACGCGCGGCAGGCGGAACTCCGGGATGCCGTAGCGCAGCATGCCGCCCAGCATCGTTTCCCGCTCGAAGACTTTCACGCTGTAGCCGGCCCGGGCCAGCTCGTGGGCCGCGGTCAGCCCGGCCGGGCCGGAGCCGATCACCGCCACCCGGGTCCCGTGCCGGTCTTCATTTTTGATCACGGCCGGGGTCCAGCCTTCTTTTTCGGCCAGGTCCATCACGAAGCGCTTGATCGCCCGGATCCGGATCGGCTCGTCCTTCACCCCGCGGGTACAGGCCACCTCGCAGGGGAAGTTGCAGACGTAGCCACAGACATACTGCAGGGGGTTCTTGCTGGTGATCTGCTCGTAGGCTTCCCTGAACCTTTCCTGGGCCACCAGGCGCACGTAGCCCTGGGCCGGGACGTGGAACGGGCAGGCGTAGTCGCAGGGCGCCACCAGGTACTTGTCGATCAGGCGCGCGTAGCCTTCGTAGAGGGTCAGGTTGGGCGCGGTGGTCACGCTTTCCACGACCGTGTCCCGCATTTGGCGCATGGGCTTGTATTCATGGTCCTCGACGTACTTCCGGAAGTCGCGGAAGAAGTCCGGGAAGAAGCCAAACCCGTAGAGGATGGTGGCGGCGCAGACTCCCACCAGGTCGGCCCCGGCCTGGATCATCTCCACGGCGTCATGCCAGGTGGTCACACCGCCGGTGCCCAGGATCACCGGCCCGGGGCCCACCATGCGCCGCATCATGTAGACGTCGCGCAGGGCCAGGGGCTTGAGCCAGCTGGAGTTCATGCAGTACATCCCCTGTTCTTCCTGCAGGTAGATGTCGCTGCGGCCGGGCTTGTCCTGGCTGATCTGGGTCAGGGCCAGGCGGTTGCCCACGCCGCAGACCATGTCCACGCCGGCATCGTAGCAGATCTTGGCGATCAGGTGCTGGCGGCTGCCCTCGGGGGTGAGCTTGACGCAGAGCGGGATTTTGGTTTCCTGCTTGATCGCGCTGATAATCTCCCGCAGGGCATGCGGGTCCTGGCCCTGGCTGGCGCCGGTCTTGCGGATCGCCTTTTCGGGGTTTTCGGCCAGCTCCACGTTGAAGCTCATGTTGGGGCAGCACATGTTCAATTCGTTGATGTGCGCTCCGGCCGCCTCGAACTTCTTCGCCATGTTCACCCACCCCTCCACCCCCTCTTCCGAATAGGTGAAGTTCGAAAAAAGCACGAAGTTCGGGATTTCCCGGCGCGCTTGCTCGATCAGCCGGCAGGCCTCATCCAGGTTCAGCCGCTTTTCGGCGGTGAAATAGAGCAGGTGCTGGGTCGGGTCCCAGCCGTAGCGCGGCCGGCGGTTGATGTAGGGCGGCGGGTCGAAAGTGAGCTTGCAGCTTGCGCCGGCCCAGCCATAGTGGGCGGCCCGCTTGAGCTGGGAGAGTAACATGGTGGTCGGGCCGCTCGAAACGAAAAACGGGTTGCGGAACTTGATACCGCAGACTTCCACCGGCATGTCGAAATTCACGTCAGCGAAAGGCTTGCGGTTCAGGTACAGTATGTCTCCGCGCGGAAGATTGAATTTGCGTGGCATCTGCGCACCCCTCGATCCCTGGATCGTTGATTGAAAAAACTCTTCATCAGTTCAATCGAACCGGCAACCGCTTTGTTACAGAGAAGATACTCCCGGCTGCTTCTCCTTTACCGTTCCAGCTCCACCTTCCGTCCGGACCAGCGCTCGTATTCATCGATCACGTCCTGCTGGCTGACCCACGGCTTGTAAACCAGCCGCGCCTTATAGCCGTATCTCTTGTCCACTTCATATTCCCGGACGATATACTGGAAGTCCCAGGCCGGCAGAGTACCGGGGCCCACCGGAGAACCGCTGGTGGGTGAATGCGAAATGCGGATGGGACCCGGGCTGTCGAACATGATGATGTGCACCATGGGGCCGCGCCGGCCGTAATAGAAGGGGTAGCAGTAGACGCTGTCCGAAAAAGTGTTGTACAGCATCTTGGTGAAACCCGGTGTGAAAGTGAGGTCGAACGTGTCGAACTCGTAGCGCACCGTGCCGGACTTGGAGTGTTCCGGAGTCATGTACCTGATCCACCGTTTGCCGGCTTCGCTGCGGGGACGGCCGATATAATAGATCGGCTTCTCATCTTCGTTGGAATTCTGGATGTAGCTGGCCCAGAACATACCGATGTAGCCGTAATCGAAAGTAGCTTTGCGCGGGATGCAGAAAAAGTCCATTTCGAGGTAGTGGGGGGCGGTCAGGGTAAACTTGGTCCAGCTTTCCAGCTTGTGCAGGTCGGAGGGGGGCATATGGAGCTGGACGCTGTTGTCTGACAGCCGGGCCAGCACCATTTCGCTCCAGCGCGGCTCGAACAGCGCCTGGGTGGGCGCCCACCACTTCGCACCGT
>JAZDIG010000477.1:0-2859 GCA_043805105.1 Candidatus Glassiibacteriota bacterium
AGTGCTTATCCGTAAATTACACCAGTTTTTCTAAAGGCGATAATAGCTGCGGCCATATGCAGCAAGGCCATATATGTTTCGGTGAGTTTCTCATATCTTACCAGGAGTTTCCTGAAGCGGTTAAACCATGAGTGACACACCTCAACCACCCAGCGGCGGGCTTTGTAGTTAGGATTCACTTTCTTTTCCTGGATTTCTTCCCCGCGCTGCTTGACGTACGGAATATAATCTCTGGCTGTAATGGCCTGTAATGCCGGTTCACCGGAATAACCTTTATCGGCACACAGGTGTTGCTCTATGTCTTCCGGACGGTCGATGATGATTTCATCCAGTACAAGTTCAAGTTGTGTTGAATCATGCCGATTTGCCCCGGTCACGACGATCGATAGCGGGACACCACGGCCGTCCACCAGCAGGTGGCGCTTGCTTCCTTTTTTTCCCCCTGTCGGTTGGGTTTCGACCAACTGCCTCAAGGGCAAGTGGAGCTTTGATCATAGCTCCATCAATGCTTTGCCACCTCCAGGCGATACCCTCCATCGCATCATATTCGGCAAGTCCGGCGCGCCAGAGGGCAACAAAGAAGCCAGCTCGCATCCAGTTCATGAAATGTGTGTGGATGGCGCTAGGACTGCCAAAACGTTCTTTGGGCAGTGCCTTCCATTGGCAGCCTGTTCGCAAAACATAAAGAATAGCCTCAAAAATCTGTCGGGGCGGCATCGGCTTTCTGCCTCCGCCAGCCTTCCTTTTGTAGGTTTTATTCGGATCCCGCACTACAGCCGGTACCAGGGATTCAACCTTTTCCCAAAAGGAATCCGAAACTTCCCAAGATTGAATCTTTGCCATATTCCCTCCGGGGTTAAATTATTACCACCGGAAGAAATATAGTGAAAAAGAGTCCAAAAGTAAATATTATTTACGGATAAGCTCTAAATGTCAATGATAACAACTTAGCGCTTATGGGGGCCTGTCCCTACGCGACCTTCCTCTGCGCGCGCGGGAAAAACCCGGTACGGGCGGATTTGAAGCCCGCCCTACGGTAAAGCATTAAATTTTGAAAGATTACACAAGCAGATACCGTATCGTCTTATTATCGACCATCCAGCCGGGAGGAACCGATGAAAACGGTCCGCAGATTGTTTTTCCTCGCCCTTGTCCTGTTGGCGCCGGCAAGCGTATCCGCGCAGAACGAGCTGAAGGTGTACCGGGACCCGGCCGACCAGCTTGCCGCCTCGCAGACCCTCTACAACTACCTCACCGGCCTGGCCTGGGATTATCTGGATGCGCGGGAAAGGGAAATCGCCGCGATCAAATCTCCCGGCCAGGTAGCCGAGCGGCAGAAGCTGGTGCGGGAAAAAATACTGGCCACGCTGGGACCCCTGCCGGAAAAGACCGAGCTGAAGCCGCGGGTCACCGGCCGGCTCGAGCGGGACGGCTATTTCGTGGAGAACGTCGTTTTCCAGAGCCAGCCCGGATTTTACGTCACGGCCAATCTCTACGTGCCCAGCCGGGGGAAGAAACCCTTCCCCGCGGTTCTCGGCACCTGCGGCCACACCCTGGACGGCAAGGCCTCCGGGGTATATCAGACTGTCTGGATCGATCTGGTGAAAGAGGGATTCGTGGTGCTGACTTTCGATCCGCCGGGCCAGGGCGAGCGGCTGATGTACTGGGACCCGGACCTGGGGCAGACCTGGCTGGAGGGCACCACCACCGAACACAGCCTGCCGGGCATCCAGTGCCTGCTCACCGGGGCCAACGCCGCCACCTACTTTATCTGGGACATGATCCGCTGTATCGACTACCTGGAGAGCCGGCCCGAGGTGGACCCGAAGCGCCTGGCGGTAACGGGGAATTCGGGCGGAGGGATGATGAGCGCCTACATCGCGGCGGTGGACACTCGGCTGGCGGCGGCGGTGCCGAGCTGTTACATGACGGGCTGGCGGAGGCTGTGGGCGACGATCGGACCCCAGGACGCCGAACAAAACATGCTGCCCTTTATCGGCTCGGGGCTCGATTTCGGCGATTACGCCCTGGCTTTCGCGCCTAAGCCTTACCTGATGAACACTGCGATCAGGGACTTTTTCAGTATCGTCGGCGCGCGGGAGACGCTCGCGGAGGTGAAACGGATTTACGGGATCCTGGGGGCCGAGAATAAGGTGGCCCAGTTCGAGGCGGACGACTACCACGGCTACACCCGGCCCAGGCGCGAGGCCTGCGTGCGCTGGCTGCGCAAACACCTGCTGGCCGTGGACGAAGCCTACGCCGAGAGCGAGCCGGTCCTGGAGAAGGAGCGCGACCTATGGGCCACTCCCACCGGCCAGGTGCTGACCAGCTTCAAGGACGCCGGAACGATCGGCACGCTCAACGCGGCTTTTGCCCGGCGGATCGGGTATAAGCCCGGGATGCCGGCAAACGGGGCCGAACTGGAGCGCAGGCGGGAAAAGCTTATCGCCAAGGTCAAGGAGCTGACCGGATTCACCCGGTGCGAGGGAGAACTCGACATTCAACTGCGCGGCTATGTCCGGCGGCCCGGGATGACCGTGGAGCAGCTCACCTACCTCAGCGAGCCGGGCATCGAAATCCCGGCGCTGCTCTGCCGGCCGGACAACCCGGCCGGGGACTTGCCGGCGGTGCTTTACGTCCCGGCCGAGGGCAAGGCGGATGAGATCGGCGAGGATATCTCGGCTCTGGCCGCGGCCGGCCATATCGTGCTGGTCCCGGACGTGCGCGGCAAGGGCGAAACCGCGCGCCTCTCAAAACGCGATGACCTTTTCCAGAAGTGGTTTTCGCCGGACTGGGACATGGCGCTGATGGCTTTTCACGTACGCAAATCCCTGGTGGGGATGCGGGCGGCGGACCTGG
>JAZDIG010000478.1:0-2734 GCA_043805105.1 Candidatus Glassiibacteriota bacterium
TCGGTAAAATCCAGTTTCCGCATCAGGCTTTCCACGTAGCCGATCACCTCGGCCTGCAAAACCAGCATGTCGAGAGAGCTGGCCTGGTCCACTCCGCAGATGCCCATGTGGCCGAAAATGTCCGCTCCGGCAGCCGCGCCCAGGGCCAGCGTGATCCCGGCTTCCAGGCCCGCCTGAGCATCCGGCCGCTTGGCGTCGGTCAGCCCGACGTTGATGTATACCGGCAGGCCGTAGAACTTGCCGAGCTGGGTCATCGCCACTCCGAATATGGCCTGCTCCGGCCCGGAAAATATCATCTGGGTGGTGGACATGTCGAAAGCATGGCAGATGCCGCCGTAGCACACCGGCAGCCCCTCCTTCACTAACTGGGTGATACAGATTCCGGCCAGGATTTCGGCGTTCTCCTGCGCCATGGTTCCGGCCAGCGAGGCGGGGGCGGAAAGGCCGAGCTGGGCCATGGGTCCGATCGGGACCGGCAGGTCCAGCCGCGCGGTCTCGAACAACAGGTCCACCCCGTTGAAAGCGAAGCGCAGCGGACTGATCGGCTCCAGGAACGGGAAGCACACCGGATACCGGCGGGCCAGGTCTTCGCTGCCGCGCAAAGCCACCAGCATTTCGACGATGTAGCGCGCCGACTGCCGGTCGTGGAACCAGAAGATCACGGGCTTGGTGGTGTTGCGGAGCAGGGCGGCCAGCACTTCCACGCAGCGCGCCTGGATCGGGATTTCGTGGGGATCGCTCATGGCGCCCACCAGGTTTATCGCTTCGAGCCGCTCGCAGAACCCGGCCGCAATTTCGACGTCTTTCAGGGTGCAGAACCTGCGGTCGGCCTCCGGCTCCTCCTGCCAGTAAGCCTCGCCGGCTATCGAATTATAGTTCCTCGAGCCCTCGCCGAATGCCGCCCGCTTGCCGAGGTCCCGGCCGTACAGGGTGAACTTCCTGCCGGCCCCGGCCACCGACTTCATAACCGTTTCCTCCCCGATCCAGACCCTTTGCCCGGCGAAATCGACTCGGTTGCCGGTATCGGCGAAGCGGGCCAGTATCCCCCGGTGCGGTACGACCACTCCCACGCGTCTGAGGATTTCGAGCGAAGCCCGGTGGATTTTCTTGATCTGAGAGGCTGTCAGGACGCGCGCAAACATGTTTCCTTTCTCCCGGCGGTGTTATGAGCCGCGGATTGCGGGACATGAAAACTAATCCCTGACTCCGCCAATTACCAGAAAAGCAGATTGAGCGAGATGAAAAACAGCCCGCTGACACAGGCCCAAAATACCGGCGTCGCGTACCATCTTTCCCGCATGTCTTTTGGAATGCGGGTGATTCCGTAAACCAGGCCGTCCAGTGCGGATTCCGGCTGCGGCCGCGTAAAAAGACTCACCACCACCGTCACCAGGACATCCGCCAGGAAGGCCCAGGTGGCCTGCCAGACGAATATCGACATGTCGCTCGGCGCCGCGCTCAGCGTGAAAGCCGAGGGATCCAGCCAGCCGAACCTCACTCCGAAAAACAGCACCGCCGCACAGAGAATGCCCGCCAGGTAGCCCCAGAACCCGGCCGGCGGCGTGGCTCTCTTCCAGAACATGCCGATCGCCACCGTGGCAAACAGCGGCGCGATGAAAAAGCCGAACAGGGCCTGCGTGTATTCGGCCATGCTGGCGAAGCTTTTGACCAGATAGGTGGTAAAAAGCGATACCACTACCCCTAACGCGGTGCAGAGCCGGCCCATGTTCAGGTAATGGCCGTCCGGCGCATCCTTGCGGAGAAGGGAGCGATAGATGTCGTAGGTCCAGACCGTGGCGAAAGCGCTCACGTTGCCCGCCATTCCGCTCATGAAGCCTGCGATCAGCGCGATCAGTCCCAGCCCGATCAGGCCGGGGCTGAAATAGCGCTTCATCAAGAGCGGCAGCACAGCGTTGTAAGTTTCCGTAGCGCTGACACCCGGCCCCTCCGGCCCGAGGCCCGGAATGAGGGCGAAGGCCAGCAGGCCGGGCAGGATCACGATAAAGGGCACCGTGACCTTGAAGATCGAGGCCACGATCGGCGCCATCCTGGCGCTGCGCAGGTCGCGGGTGGTCAGGACCCGCTGCACCACCAGGAAATCGGTGCACCAGTAGCCGGTGGCCAACACGAAGCAGAGGCCGAAAGTGATTCCCAGCCAATGCATGCCCATCGAATTGCCGGCGGGACTGGCCAGCGTGGACCAGATGTGCATCCGGTCGAGCGCGGGCGCTCCGGGAACGGTGATTTCGGCAACCCTGGCGGTCACCCTGGCCGCGAGCTTTTCCCAGCCGCCCACCTCGACCAGGCCCAATACCGGAATGAGGAAAAACCCGGCCCAGATCAGGAAAAACTGCACGATTTCGTTGAAGATCGCCGATGTCAGCCCGCCCATCGCCACGTAGGCGCAGACCACCCCTGCTGTGACCCAGATACTGATATCGAAATCCCAGCCGAAGAAATATTCGAGCACCAGGCCCATCGAGTACATGCTGATCCCGCTGGCCAGGAGCGTCATGAAGACGAACGAGACCGCAGCCAGCATCCGCGCCGCTTCCCCATAGCGCAGAAACAGATAGCCCGGCACCGAATGGGTCCGGCTGATGTAGTAAAAGGGCATCATGAAAAGCCCCAGGATCAGCATCGCCGGCACCACTCCGATCCAGTACCAGTGGACGGCCAGCATCCCGTACTGGTAGGTCGCCGCGCTCCAGCCCATCAGCTCCAGGGCCCCCAT
>JAZDIG010000479.1:0-3510 GCA_043805105.1 Candidatus Glassiibacteriota bacterium
GCGAGTCCGTACTTGCGGTAGGTGAACCACTGGTCCATTTGCGCCAGCGCGCCTTCCGGGTAGAGGCTCCGGCCGTCCCAGGGGCAGAACGGCACGCTCGCCCGGTGTTCCGCCTGTGCGCGGGTCAGGATGGTCGAGTCGGCTACGATTTCATCGATCGAGGCGATCGCGCCGTCGCGGCCCAGGGCGTAGCAGCCCACGATCGCGTCCATGAAATGCCAGCGGCCGCCCCATTTCACTTCGGCGGTGCCATGCCCCGGCACGCTGATCCCCCGCGCATCCTCGAACAGCCCGCTCTGTTTGCAGAACGAGGCGAACATCCAGTTGAGCTGGGTGCAGAGCGAGTAGCCGTAGACGTTGACCATCCGGGCGAAATCGAACATGTGCGACTGGTCGTTAGCCGGGAAGGGATACTCGTTGCGGTTTGTGTAAGGAAACATGGTGCGGCGGAAGAAGCTGTAGAGGGCGATCGCCTGGTCCTGGGGGCCCTTGCGGCCGCGGGTGACATCCGCCACGATAGAAGCCGCGTTCCAGGTGTTGACGCTGCGGTCGGTGGTCACCCAGGGATCGACCACTCCCTGGCCGGCGGACAGCGTCGCGGCCAGCGCCAGCAGAACGGCGGCCTGGCCGAACAGGAATCTGACTGGTTTATGGAACATCTGCGCGGAGACTCCCTATAAAACAGTGAGCGTGAAGGGCGGATAGCGGGTAACTATCTTACAGCCGTCAAGTTAAGCGCTGCCGGCCGGCCGGTCAAGCTCACTCCGCCCGCCGGACCTTCCGGTACGGCCGGAAAAGCCGCAGCGCTGCCGGTGATTGACAACGGGCGCCGCCTGACTTAACGTGAAGCAATTCTGAAATACATTATCAATCCTCTGCCACCGGGAGTCGAATGATGAATAGAATTTTCACTTTCCTGGCGGTGGTCATTCTGGCCGCCATTTTCTACGTTCCGGCGCAGGCCGCACCGAACGCCGGCAAGGATGTAATGGACCGTTTTGCCGCGGCCGGCAGCGAAAAGTACCCGGACGCCAACGCCGTGGTGGTGGAGAGCCGCCGGCAGGTGCGCTACGAAGAAAACGGTACCTACCTCGACCGCAGCTACGAGCTGGTCCGGATCCTCACCGATGCCGGTAAGCGCGGCTACGGCGAACAGGCCTTCGAATACGCGCGCAAATACGACGCCGTCCGGATCGAATACGCCCGGGTGATCAAGCCGGACGGCCGGATGGTGGAGGTGCCGGCGGACATGATCAAGGACGTCACCCACCCGGCCCTGGCCCAGATGAACATCTACGACGCCGATACGCGGATGCAGATGGTCACCTTCCCGAACCTCGAAGTGGGCGATGCGATCGAGTACGAGGTGCTGGACAGTTGCTTCCAGGCGCCGATGGAAGGGCAATTCGACCTGATCGAGCTTTTCCAGGGCGGGGACCCGATAGTCCACAAGCGGGTGGAGATCGACGGCCCGGTTACCAATCCGGTGAAATACCTGTTCAAGGACGGCCAGGCCGATTTCACCACCGCCAGCCGGGACGGACGCACCACCTGGAGCTGGGAAGTGCGCGACGTGAGCCGGATCGTGGCCGAGCCGGCGATGCCCTCTTACTTGAGCTTCGCCCCCCGGCTCGAAGCCTCCACCATTGACTCCTGGGCCGATATCAGCCGCTGGTGGTTCGAGATGACCCAGCCGTTCCGCAACCGCGACGAAAACCTGGTCAACACGGTGAAGGAAGTGACCAAAGGGCTGACTTCGGATGAAGAAAAGATCCGGGCGGTCTACCACTTCGTGGCGCAGAAAGTGCGCTACATGGGGCTGGGCACCGGTAAGAAGGCCGGATTCGAGCCCAAGCCGGCCACCGAAACCCTGGCCACCCGCTACGGAGTCTGCCGGGACGTGGCGGTGCTGATGAGCTCGATGCTGGACGTGCTGGAAATCCCCAGTTCGGTAGTCCTGACCCGGGCCGGAGAGCTGATCGACACCGAGGTTCCCACGATCGGCTTCAACCACGCCATTGTCGCCCTGCCCCGCGCCGACGGCGGCTGGCGCTTCTGCGACCCGACCGTGGAGAATAACCCGGAGCTCCTGTTGAGCATGGAGGGGGACGCCCACATGCTGGTCTGCACGCCCGGGGGCGAGAACCTCTACGAGAGCGACCATTCCCCGGCCACTGAAAACATGGGTACCATTTCCGCCGCGAGCCGGGTGGACGCCACCGGCCGGCTGGTGAGCGAAGTAGCGATTTCCACCGTTGGGATTTACGATTTCGCTTTCCGCAGCTTCATCAAGCGCTCCCCGCCGCGCGAGCTCGAAAGCTTCTGGCAGCGGGTCGTGACCGGCGTCCACCCGGGCGCCCGGCTGATCGGTTTCTCCACCAGCGACCCGGAAGACCTCGACACACCGTTCGGCCTGCGTTTCAGCTACGAAGTAGCGGATTACGCGGTCCAGGCCGGGGACTACCTCTTGATCAAGGCCCCGGTGTCGACCAACGGTTTCGAGCTGATCCTGCAGAGCTTCCTGGCCGCAGCCGGCCTGCCCGAACGCACTTACCCGTTCGACCTGGGAGTGACCCTGGGCTCCACCCAGCAGGAAAGCCTGACGCTGCCTCCCGGCTACCAGGTCAAGAGTCTGCCCGAGCGGGTCGAGCTGGAGGCCGGAAAGCTCGAATATACGATGGGATACACTTCGTTCCAGCCCAGCGAGGCCAGGCCGGAGCTGCGCGTGGACTACAGCAAGCAGGTGCTGATCGACACCAAGCAGCTCGATACCGGCCAGTACCTCGAGCTGAAAAAGATTCTGCGCGCCAGCTCGCGTTCGGGCCGCGGCGAGATCATCCTCGTGCGCGCTCAGTCTGGCCGTTAATTGCATCTGCCGCCAACCTGCAGTCAGGAGAACCGTTCGATGAAGTTCCAGCCGGCCGGAATATTGCCATTGTATCTTTCGCTGTGCCTGTTCCAGGCTCAAGCCAATGCTCGGTTGCTGGATGACCGGCAGGCGGCCGAGATCGTGGCGCAGGCTCCCGGAGCCGAACAGTACCCGGACGCCGGGGCCCTGATCCTGTACCAGGAGAAAGTGCTGCGGGTCGACCCGGATCACACCCAGGAGCTGGAAGAACACCTGCTGGTCAAGATTCTCAAGGACCGCGGCCGTTCCTACGGCGACCAGAAGCGCACTTATGACGAGCGTACCGACAGCGTCCAGGTAATAGTCGCCCGCACCTGGCTGCCGGACGGGAGCACCGTACCGGTGGAACCCAAGGCGATTAACGTGATCACTCCGCCCGAGCTGGTCGGGGCGGCGATCTACGCGGACATCAAACAGAAAGTGATCTCTTTCGGCTCGATAGGGCCCGGCGCGGTGGTGGAAATCTGCACCCGCTCCACCAGCCGCCCGGACTCCACCGCTCCGGCCGGCCTTTATCCCTACTGGGACGCCGAGGTGTTCCGCACGAGCGAGCCGGTATTAGTCAAGCGCTACCGGCTGGAGATTCCGGAAAACTTCCCCGA
>JAZDIG010000480.1:0-16421 GCA_043805105.1 Candidatus Glassiibacteriota bacterium
GACTTTCGACCCGGCAGGATAAACGGCAGCCCGGCTGCGGTCGCGACGATCACCGCCCCCAGGGAAGCATCCCCCGCCCCGGCCGTACTTACCACCTCCACCCCGGCGGACGGGGTGAACTCCCAGCGGCCGTCCTGGCAGGCATAGGAACCGCGGGGGCCGACTGTAACGAGCAGTCTCAGGCCGGGATTCACTCCGGCGAACTTTTCTCCGACAGCGGCCAGAAAATCATCCGGAACTTGCGGGTCAAAGTGTGCGCCGGCGAAGGATTCCGCTTCATCACGGTTAATGGCGAGGTATTCCGTGTTCCGCAGGAGCCGTCCGCCCAGCGGGTGATTTATTTCCGCGGAATTGAGCGCGCAGAATCGGACCAGGCCGTACCGGCCGGCCAGCTCCAGCAGTTCGAGCCTGGCCTCCAGGGAGACTTCCGGGGCGGCGAGCGCCATCCCCTGCCTGCCGAACCGCCGGCAAAACGGCTCCAATTCCCGGACGTCTTCCCGGCTGACCAGGCTGGAAGCGCTGCGGGCGGTGGTGATGTTGCCGCCGGAGGCGTCCGGGTACTGGAAGCAGACTGAAAAGGTGGTGGCCGCTTCCGGCGTGGCCTTGATGTGGCTGATGTCCATGCCGGCCGAAGCCATCAGCCCGGTCATCTCCCGCCCCACTTCGTCATCCCCCACCCGGCCCACCGGTATGGTCTGGAAGGTGGACTCGTCCTTTGGATCGGAGCCCAGCAGCACGGCGACGTAATGCAGGATAATGTGCAGCTTGCAGAAATCCCGCGCCTGGCTCAGCGCCCCTTCCCGGCTTTCCTCGCGGCCCAGGGTGTGATCGCCGACCAGCTTGAAGAAGATGCCCGAGCCGATACCGCCGGTACCGATCAAGGCCTGGTATTTCAGATTTAGCATGGGTGGAATCCCGAGTTTGGAAGGAAGGCCGGGGCCTACAGCAGCTCCCACTCCGGGTGCCGGCTGATCGGATGTTCGGCTGTCTCCCGGGTCAATGTCACCCGCGCATCCGGATGAGTCTGCAGCAGGGTCAGCGGGTACTCCGGGGTCGGCTGGCTGAACAGGGCCACCCGGAAGGCGGTCTGCTTCCAGGCGCCCGTGTCGCTGTAGACCCGCACCTTGCGCGCAGACAGGCACTCCTTCACGCCCAGAGTCACGCTCATCGGCGGGATGAACTGCCAGGCCGTGCCCAGGCTCCGCTGGGCCAGGGCGATCACCGTGTCCCAATTGTTGTTCTGGATGCGGATCGTGCTTTCGCGCACGTCGTCGATAGTCAACAGGCTGAACGGCTCGCGCCGGGCCTGGTTGTAGGCGATATGGCCGTCCTGGCCCCAGCCGCCCAGGGTGATGTCGATCGGCTCCTTCCAGATTTTCTCGCGCACCCGCTCCATTGTCTGAGGAGTGAGCCAGAAACGGTTTTCCTGGGGCACCGCCAGTCCGGCGGTCACCGGGCCGTAGAAAACCTGCTCCATGGTGACCCGGAAGTTGTAAGGATGTCCGGCCGGGAGCAGCCGGCCCTGCCAGTCGAGGCATTCGTCCATGTGGAAAACCGTCAGGTTGCGCAGGCTCACCCTCTCCCGGTTAACCATCCGGGTGAAAGGCTCGTACCAGCACATCGGGCCGCAGGG
Organism: Candidatus Glassiibacteriota bacterium; assembly: GCA_043805105.1. GTDB lineage: Bacteria > Gemmatimonadota > Glassbacteria > GWA2-58-10 > GWA2-58-10 > JAZDIG01. The sequence goes on from JAZDIG010000480.1 coordinate 1,634, forward strand.
AACTATCGCCCGGGTCGTTCTGCCCTCGGCGTTGTTCGCCCGGACAGTCTCCACCAGCTCGCTGGCCATTTTCTCGCCCAGTTCCTCCCTGGTCTCCACGATTTCGAACGGGACCCGGGGACCGTGCTTAGCCAACTCGTCCACCGGGATCGAACACCACTTCAGTAATTCGCGCCTGTCGAACGTACTCATTGATTCTCCGGGGGAAATTATTCCGATTGTTTTTTCTGGCCGTAGTAGCTTTTATCGCCGTGCTTGCGATAGTAGTGCTTATCCAGCAGCTCCTGCTGCATCGGCGGGGTGAGGGGATCGATCTGAACGGTGCCCCAGGCCATGCGCGCCACCTCCTCCAGGACCGCCATGTTCTCCACCGCCCGGGCCGCCGATTCCCCCCAGGTGAAAGGGCCGTGGGAATAAACCAGAACGCCCGGCATGGCCAGCGGGTCGAGCTCCCTGAACCGTTCGGCTATCACCCGGCCGGTCTCCACCTCGTAGCCGCGGCCGATCTCCCGGGGAGTGAGAGGGCGGGTGAGCGGCACCTCCCCGTGGAAATAGTCCGCGTGGGTCGTGCCGAACGCCGGGATCGGCCGGCGAGCCTGGGCCCAGATCACCGCGTAGGTCGAATGGCTGTGAGCCACGCCCGAGACCTGCGGGAATGCTTTGTAGATTTCCAGGTGAGTGGGAGTGTCCGATGACGGGTTGCAGTCGCCTTCGACCTGCCTCCCATCCAGATCGACCACCACCAGCTTGTCCGGGCTGAGATCCTCGTACGGCACGCCGCTGGGCTTGATCACTACCAGGCCGCGCTGACGGTCGCAGCCGCTGGCGTTACCCCACGTGAATAGAATCAGCCCCTTACGCCGGAGTTCGAGGTTGGCTTCGAGGACTTCCTGTCTGAGCTCTTCGAGCATGGCCGGTTACCGGGAAAAAAGTGTTACATGATTTTCGCCATTGCAAGATATTCGATACGGCCGTCACTCTTCAAGAAAAAAATGGCTGGCCGGCCGCGCTGTTTCCGTCTCCAGAGTTTGCTTGCCGCCGCCGCCGCCGGTCTGTATTTTTAAAGTACTATTGAGTAGAAATGGTTTCTTGAACCCGAGGAGGCAGGATGTACTGGAAAACGGCACTGGTCTGGGCCCTGATTCTGGTCCCGGCCCTGAACGCAGCGGATTTCTCAGCCAGGCCGTTCACGGCCAGCTGTGCGCAGATTTTCGTCACCGATGACGTCTCGAAAAATCTCGACAAATATCTGCATTTCATCCAGAGGGCGGACAGCCTGGGCGTGGAGCTGCTCGTTTTCCCGGAAGCCTCCCTCTCCGGTTACGGGCCGGAGCACTACAAGGATAAACCCATGCCCCTGCAGGATACGTTGACCGCCGCTCTCGACCGGGTGCGTGAAGCGGCGCGGCAGGCCGGCCTCTGGGTCCTGGTCGGCACTTCCACCTGGCGCGACGGCGGGCTGTTCAACGAAGTGCACCTTCTGGACGACCAGGGTGAAATCCGGGCGACCTACGCCAAGACTCAGCTTACGAGTGGCGATGCCACCCAGTACAAGCCCGGCGAAAAAATCACTGCCTTCGAGGCCGGCGGGATGAAATTCGGCCTGCAGATCTGCTACGACATCCGCTTCCCCGAACCCTGGCGGATCCTGGCCCTCGAGGGCGCGCAAGTCATCATTCACGCGGCCCAGGCCTGCGGCAGCAGCTCGTGGAAAATCCCGGTCTGGGAAGGGCACCTGCGCAGCCGCGCCGCGGAAAACGGCGTCTGGGTGGTCTCCTGCAACGCCGCCGGACCGGTCCAGATGGGCCGCAGCTACATCGTGGACCCCGACGGGCTGCTGGTGGCCCAGAGCAACCAGGACTCCGAGGAGCTGATTTACGGCCTGGTCGACCTTTCCCGGAAAAACCGGGTTAACATCAGCAGCCGCCGCATTGACCTCTACCAGCTCCTTCCGGCGGACCGGTCTGCCCCCTGAGGGCCACACGAGTATAAAGTCAGCCGGGAAGGACAATCCGGATGCGCAGCGTATCGGCCTTGAAAATTTCCCTCTTGGTGTTCCTGGCAATCGCCTCCGGCCGGGACCTCGGGGCCGGAGTGCGTTCGGACCATCCCCGCCTTTTCGTCAACACCGACCCGGCTTACAGTAACTGCCTCGATTCCCTGCGCGCCCGCGTCCGGCAGTTTCCCTGGCGCGCTCCCTACGAACAGCTCCGCATGTGGCAGAACAGCTTCGATGACGTGCCGAGGGGCCGCAAACCCGCCAACGTGCTGCCCTCATACGCCATCCGCTGGCTGATCGACCCGAACGACACCGCCGCAGCCGACACCGCCCTGGCCATGCTGATGGCGATCGAGAAGGACGACGACCAGAGCTGGAACCTCACGGTCGCCGCGCTCGCGTACGACTGGCTCTACGGCTACCGGGGATTCAGCCTCGAACAGAAACGGACCGTGCGCGACCGGATCGCCCAGTTCACCCACGAGCTCACCTTCCAGATCCGGAACGACGACGACATCTTCAACAACCATACCTGGTACCACCTGCGCGCGGTGTTCCTGGCCGCGCTGGCTCTTTCCGGCGAGCACGAGGAGTCGGGACAGTGGCTGCAGTTTGCCGAGGACTACTGGAAGAACACCCTCGAACCGTCCGTAAGGCTGTTCGAGGGCGGCTGGCACGAAGGGTTGTCCTACAGCACGCGGGCCGGCATGCTCAACCTCGCCATGTGGCTCGAGGCGCTGGAGAGCGCCAGCGATCCGCGCCAGTACCGTTTCGCCAGGCTCAAGGCGGAAGGCGACTGGCTGAACCGCTTCACCGTCTTCTACTCCGCCCAGGTCTACCCCGACGGGACCCTCGCCCGCTACAACGACGTACCGGAATTCATCGTGGACGGCGGCTGGGACAACGGCCGGCTGTTTCTGATCGTGGCCCGGGAATATCGCAGCGGCCTGGCCGCCTGGCTGGTGAAGAACGCCGCCGAACAGGGACTGGAGCTCCTCCCGCTGCACATCTGGTACTATCTGCTCTGGTACCGTCCCGAAATCCAGGTCCAGCCTCCGCAGAATTTCATCCCCCTCTCGGTCAGGCTCTGCCCCGGCACCTACGATCTCTTTTTCATGCGCAGCGGCTGGGAGCGCGGAGCCACCCTGGTGACATTCCATGCCGGCGACTGGTTCGGCGCACACGACCACCTGGATGTCGGCCACTTCACTATCTTCCGCAAGAAATTCCTCGCCCTCGACGCCGGCGTGTACGCGCCGATGAACACGAGCCATCACTTTAATTTCACCAACCGCAGCCTGGCCCACAACACCCTGCTGATCTACGATCCCCAGGAGCGCTTCCAGGTGCCTCATCCCGACAGCCTGCCGGTGTTCAACGACGGCGGGCAGAGGGTGGTGGTGAGCCTGGGCGGACGCTCCACGCAGAACAATTCCTCGGTCGAGCACTGGCGCCGCAACCAGCTCGATGGCGCCCACTTCGAACGGGCCACGGTCCTGCACTGGTACGTCGGCGACTCGCTGGATTTCGTCGCGGCCGACCTCACCCTGGCCTACAACAGCGACTTCTTTTCCGCCTACGGCAAAGACTTCCGCAACCGGCCCAAGGTGGAATCCGTGGTCAGGAACCTGGTCTTTCTCAAGCCTGACGCAGTGGTCATCTACGACCGGGTGACCGCCAAGGAGGCTTCGTTCAGGAAAACCTGGCTCCTCAATACCGCCCATCAGCCGTACCTGGGAGACTCCGGCCGTTTCCAGGCCGTGGACGGCCCGGCCAAGCTGGCCGGACGGACCTTCCTGCCCGAGCGCGCCGAACGGGAAATCTGGGGCTCCCATTCACGGCCGTTTATCTTCGGCGGTATCGACATGCGCTACAATCTCGATCTGGCCGGCTACCCGGATGTGGTCCCGGGAGGATGGATTCTGCGCATCTCACCGGCGGAGGCGAGCCTGGAGGACGAGTTCCTGCATGTGCTGGTGGCCGGCGATGCGGACCAGACCACCGAGGATCTGGTGGGCGGCTGGGAAATGATCGAAGCCGAAGGCGCGCGGGCGGTAACCGACGGCCGGGTGGTGCTCGTCTTCCCGGACAACTCCGGACGGGCCGTGAGTCTCCGGCTGCCGCCAGGCGAAGCCGAACGCCGCATTTACCTGCTGGGTGTGCCCGAGGCGCGTTACCGGACTGCGGAACTGAACGGCAAAGCGGTCGAAAGCTATGCTTACCGGGACGGTGTGCTCAGTATAAAGGTCAGACGAGGCGGAAGGCTGGTGATACAGCTCGCCTGACCGGCTACTCTCTGACAAACGCCGCCGCCGCGAATGTCACCGCGCTCCGGGTGGCGGTCTCGTGCCAGATCTGGCGCCCCAGCTCCACTCCCTTCACTCCCTTCGGCAGAACCTCCAACAGCAGCGAAAGCGCGGTGAAGCCGCAGACATGGTAGCGGTCCCGGACGTGGCGTCCTTCCCGGCAGAAGGCTTCCACGTCGAGGGCGGTAAGGTGGGTAACCAGAGCCCGGTCGTGGCTGGCGGCGTCCCGGGAAATCTGCACCGCCGGCCGGGTGTCGCCGAACTTGGGCCCGATGTGGCAGAAATCCACCCCGGCCACCACCAGGGTGCGGCAGTTGGGGTCGGCGATCAGTTCGGCCAGGCAATCGAGCGCCGGGACCAGCGGCTCCAGGTCTCTGGGCCTCGCGCCCCGGCCCGCGATCAGGAACTCGAAGAGCGATCCGCAGAGCACCGGCACCAGGGAGAAATCTCCCCCCAGGACGTGCTGCAAGAGAAGCACCTGGAACTCCACGGAATGTTCACTGCGGTGGGCGAAATCATCGGCTGCGGCCAGGCTGCCGGCCGCTTTGCGCAACCGCCTGACCGCGAGGCGGTCGGTGGGGACCCGGCCCAGGGGCGTCAGGTAGTCCTTTTCGGTGATCGAGAACAGGCCGCGCTCCAGGTTGTGGCCCACGCCCAGCACGATCACGCGGTCGTAGCTGCGGCCGGCGAGCGCTCCGTAGGCGGCCGAATAAATCTTCCGGCCCACCCGCAGTTCGATGTGCGGCGCCACCAGCGCCACCAGGTCGGCCCGGGCCAGCTCACCGGCTTTCGCCCCGGCGGCCTCGTCTCCCAGCACCTCCTCGATGAACTCCAGGCAGGCCTGGGGCTGGTCGGGATAGCTTTTGCCGGCCAGGGCGGCGGGACGCTCGCGCAAGCCCGTGAAGCTTTCGACCAGCTTCTCCTTCGCCTGGTGGTAGCGGCCGTTGTCCAGCAGATACGCCTCGTCCAGCCCCCGGATCACCGACTCGACCACGTCGAGCGGGATCGCAGTGAGCTGGCCGGCGCGGGCGCTCTGCTCCACCAGGTTGCGGCGGATTTCCTCCGCGCTGTTCCTGCCGTCCAGGAGGGACAGCAGGGGCAGGGCGCCCGAGCTGATCGCCAGAGGCCCACGGCTGTCCAGTTCGAGCGGGTCGCGCACGACGATCAGCGTGTTGCCGTCCGCGGCCTGCATCGGCAGCAGGTCGATGTCGCGGCGCAGTACCGGGTTGTTGGCCTGTCCATCCGGCATCGCTTTAATTTCCTTACGCCGGCCCGCTAACTCAATTGATTAATAAAATTGCAGTCAGAGTTACGTAAGATATTGTAGGTTTATAGGTTAGCTTCAGTATGTAATCAAAATCCCCCCTGGCCCCCCTTTGTTAAAGGGGGGAAGTCACCTCCCCCTTTGCAAAAGGGGGATCGAGGGGGATTTCTAATAAAATCTGCACGGCCCGGATTTTTTGTAAATAATCCGCGCTATAGCTGCAGCTTGCCGTCTACCATGATTTTCCTGCCGTCGATCCAGACCGTCGGGGAAAGGACCAGCCCGTCGAGATGGCTCGGTACGCCGACCGTTCCCCCCATGCTCTTGTTGTCGCCCAAGGCCAGGTGCACGGTGCCGAGAATCTTTTCGTCCTCGAGGATATGGCCCGAGATGATCGCCTTGTCGTTGGTACCCACGCCCAGTTCGGCGAGGTTAAAGGCGGGCTTGCCGTGCGGCTCCAGCAGTTTTTCCAGTTCGGCCGCCTTGGCTCCCCCGCTGAATGAGGTGGCGTAGCCGTCCTCCACTTCGATCCTGATCCTTGCCTTGCCCAGCTTGCCGATCCCGGCCACGGCTGCCTCGAAGACCACCGTTCCTCGGGCGCTGCCTTCCACCGGGGCGAGGTAGGCCTCGCCGGCCGGCAGGTTACTCATATCGCCGGGCTTGTGCACCAGACCGGTGTCGGCGTGGGCCGTGCGGCCTTCGATCGAAAACTCCACATCGGTGCCGGCCGGGGAAGTGACCCGCGCATGATGGCCGCTGGTGAGCGCCTTCGCGGCCTTCTGGCTCAAAGCCGCGATTTCGTTGTAGTCGGCGGTGAGGGTCCGCACCATGCAGTCCTCGGTGATTCCCGGCAGGGTGGCCGCACGCACGCCGGCGGCGGTGGCCGCGCGCCTGGCATCGGTATGGGTCAACGACTTGGTGGTGGGGCAGAGCAGCACGTCCACGGCTTTCATGATCTGGGCCACCGCCGCCGGCGGCTCCTCGCCGTTGGAGCTGCGCTGGAGGATTTCCAGCAGCATGGCCTCCGCCCAAGCCTCCCTGGCCGCCTCCCACAGGGCGTAGCCGATCCGCCGCTCGCCTTCGTCGCAAATCACGAGCACGCTTTCGCCTTTTCTTACCCCCATGCAACCGGTGATCGTGTTTCTGGCCGCATCTTTCAGTGTGCCCATTTCAACCTCGGTCTCGAATTCAGGTTATACTGGAATGTAATATTTGGGAACGAGCCGGCGGTTCCAGTGTCCTGCCGTCTCTGTCAAACTCACTGTGCCCGGCCCTGCTCTTTATCGACAGCCAGCGCTTTTTCACGCGGGATCTTGATCAGCACGTAAACCAGGGCGCCGAAAATCACCAGCCCCAGCCAGGGCATCAGCCAGCCGGAACCAGACAGAAACGACTGGTACCAGCCGGCGGCCGGCCGCTTGGAGACTTCCGTGGCCAAGTCGAAAATCGGAGATTTGGTGAAGTTGACGCTCAGGAAAACGAACACGGCCAGCAGCACCGCGGTCAGGCTTTCGCCGGCCACGAACCCGCTGGCCAGCAGCAGCCCGTTGTTCTCCGCCTCCTGCTTGGCCCGCTCGCTCTTTTTACGCAGGGTGAACTCCAGGAGCGCCTTGATCAGCCCGCCCGTGAAGATGGCGAAGGTGGTGTTGAACGGCAGGTACATACCCACGGCCACCAGCATCGGCGAGCCGCCGCCCAGCAGGATCAGGCCGAGAGCGAAGAAACCGCCCATGAAAACCAGCGGCCAGGCCATCACCCCGCCCACTATCCCCTTGGCCATCAAGGCCATCAGGCCGGCCTGGGGCGCGGGCAGCTCCGCCCCGCCGATCCCGCCGGGAGTGTAATTGTGTAGGAGCCAGAGTGGCCCGGTCAGCACCAGGGAGGCGCCGATTACCCCGAAAATCTCGGCCAGCTCCATGCGCCTGGGCGTACCGCCCAGGAGGTGGCCCACTTTCAGGTCCTGCAGCATGTCACCGGCCACTCCGGCCATGCAGCAGACCACGCCGGCCACGCCCAGCACCGCCGCGATCCCTTTCATTCCGGTAGTGCCCAACCAGACCATCAGCACCGCCGCCACGATCAGCGTGGAGAGAGTCAGGCCGCTGATCGGATTGTTGGAGCCGCCGATCAGGCCCACCAGGTAGCCGGCCACCGCGCTGAAAAGGAACCCGGCCACCGTCATCACCAGCGCCGCCACCAGGGCGCTGACCAGCGAACCGGAAAAGTACCAGTAGAGCAGGCACATCGGGATCACCAACAGCACCACGCTGATCGTGACCCATTTGAAGTTCAGGTCCTGTTCCAGGCGGTTGGGCTTGAAATTACCGGTCTGGCTGAGGCGGAAGTCGCTGAAAGCCTTACTCATGCCATCGACCAGGGGCTTGCGCATCCGGGCCAGGGTGTAGAAGGAGGAGACGAGCATCGCGCCCACCGCGAATGGCCGCACCTGGCTCAGCCAGACTTTGCTGGCGATATTGGTCCAGGATTCCCCGGCGCTGCTGTAGGCCGAAAGCTCGGGGTTGAAGAACATGGCCACCGGAATGAACACGAGCCAGCCGAGCACGCCGCCGGCAAAGACCCAGGAACTGAGCCGCAGCCCGATAATGTAGCCCACCCCCACTAAGGCCGGACTGGCCCCCGGAGTCTGCACCAGCATCCCTCCGCCGAAAGTGGTGGCATGCGAGGAGGCCTGGCCGGGAAAGAGGTCGATCTGGCTGGGCTTGAACGGCCAGAAGACGGTAACGTACTCGCGGATCAACCGGATGCCGTTGGCATTCTTGAAAAACTCGAATAAGGCGGCCAGGCCCATTGCGCCGAATACGTATTTGGCGCCGGTCTGGCCGTGCTGGCCCGCCTTGACCACCTCGGCGCAGGCCCTCGATTCGGGAAACGGCAGGCCGGCTTCCTCGACCAGAGGCCGGCGCAGCAGGATCACGAACAGCACCCCCAGCACTCCGCCCACTAACATGATCAGGGTGCAATCCCAGTAGTTGAGGTCTTCCCAGACACCACTGATCACGAATGCCGGCAGGGTGAAAATCGCCCCCGCCACCAGCGCTTCGCCCACGCTGGCTGCGGTCCGGGTGATGTTCTCTTCCAGGATCGTGCCCTTGAAGACTCGCAGCACGGCCATCGCCACCACCGCCGCCGGAAAGGTGGCCGACACGGTCATGCCGGCTTTCATCCCCAGATAGGCATTGGCCGCGCCGAGGATGATCGCCATGAACACACCCAGCAGTACCGCGCGCAGGGTGAATTCTTTGAGGTCCGATTCGGCCGGGATGAAAGGCTTGAACTGGCTCTCACTCATAAGCAATTGCCCCCCGGATCAGGATTCGACGACGTTGGAAAGTACGGAACTTGCCGTGCCCGCACGATAATAGCCTGCAAAACTGCCGGCGCGCAAGTAATAATTGAGCCGGATCAGAGGAGCGGGAAATTGCGGTCGCGAGACGGTGATACCGGGGGTAAGGGGCAACTAAAGAAGCGTGAGAAGCTGAACGAATGGCTGATTTCAGTCGAGGGATTCCACCTTGCTGTCGCTCTGGCTCTGGTTCTCTTCTTCGAGTCCGCCGTCCATGAAGCGGTAGAGCTTGAGCGACTTGCCGTGCTCGTTGGCAATTTCGTCGAGTTTTTCGGCGCCCTTCTGAAGGTAATCCATAAAGGCCTGCAGTTCGGTGAGGTCATCGGGGCCAAGCTGGTGCAGCTTTTCCACCAGGGCCTGCAGTTCCTCCCTGACCTTCATGTATCCGGGCGGTAGTCCTCTTTTGATATTCATCGGGCCGGGCCGGTCGAGTCGGTTAGAGGTTTATTTCGAAACCTGCTCCAAATGCGCTTTCTTGCGGTGATTCTCGATGAACTCCTGGATCAGCGCGTCCTGCTCCTCGACGAAAGTCTCCAGGGTGATCAGCAGGTTCTCCACCTCGCTGGCCCTGAAATGCACGATCGTGTCCTTGTCTGCAGCGTCGGCCTGGTCTCCCATTTTGGCGTACAGCAGGTCGTAAACTACCTTGATCGTGGAGAGCTTCTGTTCGAGGTGGGTGAGAAGGTCGTTGAATTCCTGCATCAGACATCCTCCGGCTAAAGCACGAAGTTAGGTCGAGTGAAACGGGCTCTGGAGCCCGGTCCGCCCCGACCGTCAATCCAGCGGCAGGTATTTCTGGGTGTGCAGCTCTTCGCGGTACTTGTCCAGCACCAGGTCGATCCCCTCGCGCAGGTACTCGCTGATCGGCACACGGGTCTTACCGGACAGGGCTTTGAGTTTTTCTTTCTGGCTGACCAGAATATAAGTGGTGATCTGGGTTTTGCTTTCGGACAATTCGCCCTCCTTGCGCTGACGACGGACGGCAAGATAGAGATATATTGCATTATATCAATATTTATCTCATTTCCGGACTTTTGTCAACTAAGTTTTTTAACTGCTTGAAAACAGCCCGGAAATTGGCTATCTTGAGCCATCCATACGAGGTGATGCCTGGAAACCCGTATCCGGGATAAAACAACCGGAACTCGAAAGGCGGAACTCATGGCCAGGTTCAAATCTTTCCTGATCTTCGGTCCTAACGGGATCGGCAAGGGCACTAACGCCAAGGCCATCGGCGTTCTGCCCGGTTACCTCCACTTTTCCACCGGTGACATGTTCCGGGCCCTGGTGGCCAGGGTCAAGGACGGCACGGCCAGCGAGCTGGAGCGGCAGATAGACCGCACGATGAAAGAAGGGGGATTGGTGGATGATGCAACCACGGTGCGGCTTGCCAAGGAAAATCTCGAAGCGGTCGCGGCCGCCGGCCGCCTGAACCCGCACTCCGACCGCGTGCTGCTGGACGGGCTGCCCCGCAACCGGGCGCAGGCCGAGATGATCGAGGAGTTCATCGAAGTGGCCGGCGTGCTGCACATCACCGCGGCCCGGGATGTGGCTGTCGCCCGGATCACCGGCAGGGCCAGGATCGAGGGCCGCAAGGACGACCAGGACCCGGAAGCGGTCGGCAGGCGTCTCGACATCTTCTACGAAAACGCCGCCAAGATACTCTCCTTCTACGATAAAAAATTCGACGGCAGCCTGAGCTACAGCTCGAAGATGATCCACTACATCGATGCCGACCAGCGTCCGGCAAAAGTCCTGCGGGATTGCCTGGCTTTCCTGGAGTGAATCTTTTACTGCGAACGCAAAACGAAAAGGCCGTTACCCTTGCGGGCAACGGCCTTTTCGTGCGGTAAGTCCCGTTTCGTACTTCTGTTCAGGCACACTACCGGGAAGAATCAGACAATCAGGTTGATCCGTCCTCCACTCTTCGAACTGGACGAAGATTCAGTGGAATCGCCTTTTTTACCCTGTTCATCCGCCTTCTTCTTTTTTTCCCGTTTGAATTGATCCTGCTGCGAAGCCTGATCCTTATCAAGGGGTTGTATCCGGTAAGCATAGCCACTGTTTGGTATTTCCGTAATGGCCATTTCGCACTCCGGCGCTGAATAGTCCCCCAGTGTATGACGTGAACGTTGATCTCAATTGTTTATATCGGCAGCGCGGCTGATTCTCTTTAGCGCGAACGGCCGCCATTCCGGCTGTCTGAATGATTATTCTCAATCAGGTGGGACACGGCGCCTCGAACACTGCAAAATTCGATTTTTTAGGCAAAAAACGGATCAAATCGGGGAAAATATTTTCCCCGATCCTCATTCTGAAAAAAGTGCTAAAGTAGAGTTTTTTTCGAGGCGAGGATGGTCTCCGGCGTATCAGTGCGGCAGGAAGCCGCGCACCTGATAGTCACCGGTTTCGAAGTTTTCGACCAGCAGGTCCGGCCCGGCCTCGGCCAGCTCCGCCAGCGAAACGGTGCCGGTGGCCACGGCGATCACGCGGGCGCCGATCGCCCGGGCGGCGGTGATGTCGCTGAAAGTGTCGCCCAGCACGTAGGTCGCCTCGGCGCTGAAAGCGATCCGGTAGTGTTCGCAGGCCCGCTCGAACGCCACCTGCGCCAGCTGCGCCCGGCTCATGTACTCCTCGCCGTAGCCGCCGGTGGGGAAAAAGCCGGCCAGCCCTACTGTGCCGACCTTGATCCTCGCCCCCTCGCTGATATTGCCGGTCAGCAGGGCGAGCTTTCCCAGCGAGGCGGTGTATTCGACCAGGGCCCGGACGCCGGGCAACAGCCGCCATTCGGCCGGGTGACGGCTCTCCAGGGTCAGGTACTCCACGTACCGTTCTCTGAAGCTCTCCCAGTAGGAAGTGACGTCGATCCCGGCCAGGTCGGGCCGGAACGCCTCGACGATCTCGTGGAAGATCACCCGGTCGAGCTTGCCGGCCATGTGAATGTTCCGGATCGGCCCGTCGATTCCCAGCACCTCGTAACAGGCGCGCAGAAAGCTGCGGTAGCCGCTGCCGCCGGTCAACAGCAGCGTGCCGTCGATATCGTAGAGAAATAGCGGAGCGGCCGCAGAGAACATCCAGTCAGAACCCGTAGACGAAGCTGAACCTGTGGGAATTGCCCAGGTCGGAGTAAGGGACGAAAGCGTAATCGAAGCGCAGCCGCAGGTAATTGACTCCCAGGCCGAACGAAAAATCCTCGTATTCGAGCCCGCTGCGGTAGCCGGCCCGGCCGTACAGGAAGTCGCGGAAATTGTATTCCCCGCCCACCGCCAGACGGGTGTCGTTGTCGTTGGGAGATTCGATTTCGGCCGTAAGGGTCAGCCAATTGCTCCGCCAGGGCAGCCGGCTGCGGTAGGCCGCGCCGATGGCGATCACCCGCGGAGCGTCGTAGCCCGTCGAAACGTACTTGACCTGGGTGCCGAGGTTGCGCACGCAGATCGCCGCAGTGAGTCCGGGGATCATGGTGTGGGACTTGATCCCGATGTCGAACAGGTACGCATCGGCTGTTTCGGAATCCAATGTCTCGTGCAGGTAGCGGAAGGTCACGCCAGCCGCCACCATCTCGCTCAGCCGGTAAGCGGCGCTCACTCCCAGACCCAGGTCCGCGGGGGTGAAAGTACCCTCGGGGTCAACCGTGTTTCCGCTGCGCCGTTCGAGTTCGCCCAGGCTGAAATAGTTCATCGACACGCCCATCCTCACTCCCCGCGGCACATCGAAAGTAAAGCTGGCCGCGCTCTGGCTGATATCGGCGATCCAGCGGTGATGCGTGAAAAACAGCTCCCGGGCTTGCCCATCCGCCAGCCCGGCCGGGTTCCAGAAGCAGGCGCTGGCGTCATCGCTGAGGGCACTGAACGCGCTGCCCATGGCCGCGGGCCTGGCGCCCACGCCCACTTTGAGGAAATTCAGGCTGGTGGTGCCGACTCCGCCGGCACCGGTGGACTGCGCGGCCGCGAAGATCGCGACCGAGACGGCCAGCGCCGGTCCGCACAAGCGTTTCAAGCCGACAGCTTTCATCAGTACCCGCTCAAGTCGAAAATGAGTCATTTGATCACGGCAAACTTGCGTACGGCCCTGGCCGTACCCGAGCCGGCCGACCAGGCCTTGACCAAGACGATATATACCCCGCTGGCGTAAGTGTCCACTTCCCAGCTAAGTTCGTTGGACAGCCCGTCGGCGGCCGCGGTGGTCCCCTCGAAGTTGGACACCCGCTCTCCGCTGGCGGTGAACACCTCTACGGTCACCCTCTCGACATCATTGCGGCCCAGCCGGTAGCTCAGATGGGCCCTGCCGCCTTTGACCGGGTTGGGATAGACGTAGCAGAAGCGTTCGGGCAGCACATCCGGCGATTCGGTCAGGCCGGGGTTTTGCTGAAGGGCCAGGCTCATGCCGGTGCGCTCGGGCCCGCCTCCCTGTCCCGGCCAGACCACGGCCAGGTTCCGCGACCCGGTTGCATAAGCGTAAATATAGCCCTCGCCATCGGCGCAGACCAGATCGAGGTTGCCGTCACCATCGATGTCGGCCGGGAAGGGGGTCGCCAGGGAATTCGAGCCGAGGATGAAACGCATGAACGGCTCGCGGCCGCCGGCGCCGGCGAAAGTTAGGGCCAGTCTGCCGAGCGTGGCCAGGACTATGTCCTGCCGGCCGTCGCCATCCAGGTCGGCGATGGCCGGAGCGCTCAGATAGCGCTCCCCGGCAAACATCCTGGCCGACCCCACCGGCAGCGGGAAGCCGGCCCGGGAGGAGCCGTTGTAGTCGAGCACGAACAGCTGGTGCCGGCCCGGCGCAGTCGAGTCCGGGAAATCCACCGGCAGCACCAGTTCGTTGAGCCCGTCGCCGTCCACGTCGCCGAGTGCGCCGCCGGCCAGGCACGACCCACCGGTACTCACGGGCCAGCCGGCCGCCGGGCTGCCATCGGCAGCCTCGAAACAGAAAGCCCGGCCGTCCGCGGTGAAAGCGCAAACCCGGAAGCTTTCGCCCGCGCCGGGCAGGCCCAGGCGGCCGGCCACCGGGGCGCACTTAACCGCCGAGCCGACTTCCTGCGACCACTGCGCCCGGCCGTCCGGGCCGAATGAATAAAGCCGCCCGGCCAGCGTGCCCACGAAAATCGCCTCGGCCCCGACACCGGAACTTCCGGTGAGCACGGCCGCCTGGGCCTGGACGTCCTGGTCCAGCGTGACCGGGAAGCCGGCCACTTCGCTGCCGTTTTCGTCCAGCACGTGGAGCCGGGCACTGGCCGGAGTGTTGCGTGTAAGCACGATCACGTCCCGGGTGCCGTCACCATCCACATCGGCCAGCACCGGGCCGGCGGTGATTCTCCCGGCCAGGCTCGCCGGCCAGCCGTGAGCCGGGACCATCGTCCCGCTGTGGTCCACGCCCCAGGCGTGCACCATCCCGCCGACTGCGGCCACCACCACTTCCGGCAGGCCGTCTCCGGTGATGTCGCCGGCGGCCGGCGGGGCGTACACCGAGTCCCCGGCCTGGGCGCCGAAGCCCTGCCGGACACTGGAGATGAACACCCGGCCGTCGTCCGTGACCTGCACCACTTCCAGTCCGGGCGAGCCGGGGTCAATATCGGCCACGAGCGGACTCGAATAGAGCGAGCCAGTGTCCAGCCGCCGCGGCCAGCCAGCCAGCGGGTGCACGATCTGGTCGCCCTCGGCCACCACATCGAAGGCCACGTCGACCTGGACCAGGCTGTCCACCACCGGAACCCCCGGCGACACGGTCATCGACCGGAAACCTGAAACCTCGAGGTTGGAAGGAACCCCGGTGTAGCTGGAAGAATTGGGATTGGTGTAAGGGCCGAACGAGAGGTTGAGGTTGCCGAGTTCGGCGGCCTTGACTCCCGGCACCATCCC
>JAZDIG010000481.1:0-9357 GCA_043805105.1 Candidatus Glassiibacteriota bacterium
CCTGATCTGTCCACCAGCCAGCTCTTCCCGGCTTCTCAGGTCGGTCACCCGGCCGAACGGCTCTTCTCCTTTGAGCGCAAACTCGACCGGCTCCCGGCCGAGATTGCTGGCGTACACCAGGTAGTCGGCCTCTCTTTCGACAGAACGCACCTCAGCGCCCGTCACCAGAGAGCCATCGGCGGACACTCCCACCAACGGACGCCGCAGGTGCAATTTACCCGTCAAGGGCGCCAGCACCTGATGGTAATCCTCGGCCTCCAAGGGCGCCGCCAGGTAGTAGATACTGCCCTTGCCGGATTGGATCATTACGATGGCCGGCGTGCCGTCCTCGAAGGCGGCGATCACTCTGCCCTTGCCGGCCTCGATCTTCTGGGCCAGGCCCTTGGAGCGCAGCGACGCCTGCCTGCCGGAGAAAATATCCCCGCCGCCGGCGGCGATCTTCCGGCCCACCTCGCCGTAGACTATGGTCTGGGTGATACTCTGGTCGTAATTCTGCAGTTCCTCGCCCTCTCCCAGCACTTCCGGGAGGATGACGTCCTTGATCTTGATCCCGAGCCTGCCGGATTCGTCGTGCTGACGGGCGTACTCATCGAACAGGAAAGATTCGGCGATCACGACCGCCGTGCCGCCTCGGTTGACGTAGTCGAAAATCCGGTCGGTCACCTCCGGCCGCATGTACTTGACTGCCGGCAGGATCAGGAGCTTTAACTTGTCCGCCTTGCCGGCCAGAATCTGTCTTTCGCTGATAAAGCCCACCCGGCAGCCCAGGCGGCGGCTGCCCTCCCAGACCGACTGCAGGGCGTCCAGATAGGGCGTGCGGCCCGCCCGGTGAAGCTGCGGCGGCACCTGGACGATGTTGGTCTTGGAGTAGAAAATGGCGACCTCCGGCTCCGGCCGGGTGAATTCGGCGATTTCAGGCGCAAGCCGGCGCACGTCCAGCGCCACTTTCAGCACTTCGGCCACGCCGGAGAGCGGGATGTCCCAGCTTATCGGGATCGAGCTGGCGGCGAAAGTGGGGAACTCCGAGCTGTTCTGCTCGCGCCAGAGCCACTTGGCGATCGTCGACTTGCCGTGCAGGTAATGCAGTAGCAGCCCCTGCGATCCGCTGCCCATTTCAGGCTCCACCATCACTTTGTTCTCGTCGCGCAGGCTCAGGAATAGATCTGAAAAAATCTGCGAGCCGCCCGATTCGTTCAGCACCACGTCGTCCACCTCGTTAATTATCATCTCCTCATCGATCCCGGTGGTGCTGTTGGCGGCGCTGAGCATTGAGCTGGTGCCGCCGGCCGTGATCGGGATGTCCGGGTCGATCTTGCGGATTTCGCTCTTGACCCATTTCAGATAGTCGGTGAAGCGGCGCGTGTTGAAGCAGGCCCAGTCGTACCAAGCGGCCCGGTTCACGTCCGGCACGGGCGCGGCGTTCTTGGTCGGCGGCGCGGTCAGTTCGGAAAAATCCGCGTAGCCGGTCCCCCAGATGGCGTTGACTTTTTCAATCGAACCGTACTTCTCCCGCAGCCAGTCGCGGAACATCTGCTGGCTGGTTTCGCAGTAGCAGATGTACATCAGCTCGTAGGCCATGATGTTGTACATCAGGTTCGGCATTTTTTTCCAGCGCTCGCAGCTCGTTTTCATGTATTCGAGCACCGCCTGCCGGATATGCGGGCTCTCCAGGCAGATCACCACGGTTTCCTTGCGTCCGCCCATGCTCCAGCGGTCCTTGATCAGATGACCGCACCAGCCGTCCCAGCCTACCCGGTGAGTGTCCGGATACTTGTGGAACGCCTCGTAGACCGGAGAGCTTTCGATGTCCCCACGTGAGCCGCCGCCCACGGTATAGCTTTCGTGCACGTGGTCGTAGGGGGCGAAATAGTCGAGCAGGGGGCCGCGGCTCACCCCGTGCATCGCCAGGAACATCACCGGCCGGCCGTCCTCGTAACGGAAAAAGCCGTCGCGCGGCTTGAGGCCCTTGAGCGTGGGCAGCGGCTGGACGCGGACCGTCTCCGGGATCCGGCCGGCCAGCGCTTTTTCGAGCCGATCGGCCTCCGAGCGGCTGGATTCGATGACGTAGTCGAGGATTTCCTTTTCCGCCTTTTCGTTCTGGAACCAGACCAGACCGCTTCGCACCTCCAGGCCGATCCTGGCGGTTTCCAGAGGGATTCTCTCGTAGAGAGTCTGGCGCCCGGCGCGCCCGGCCTGTTCGATCAGGCTTTTCAGCCTGGCCGTCTCGGCTTGCGCGCGGCCCCGCAATTCGGCGATTTCCGGGCTGGTCACGATCTTGTCGGCCGGGCCGTAAAGCTGAGGGTAAACATCGCGGTTGTCGATCACCACCAGGCAATGCCCGGGTTCGGCGCTGGAGGCGGTCGACTGGTCTTCGTCGCCGGAGACCAGCCGGAAGTTGTCCAGGAAGAGCCTGTCTCCGCCGGTGCGGCCGAAGTCGATTTCAAAGCTGCGGATCCGGTCCGCCGCCAGCGGCCGGTTTCCTTCCTCCACCATCGCGGTCTTGATCCGGAATTCGTAATGGTTCCAGCCGGGGATCATGAAAATTTTCCCGCCCCGGTAGGACTGCCCCTGCCAGTAGGCCGCCTCGTCATCGGCCAGCTCGTCATTGATCTGCACCCCGGCGACCATGATCCGGCTGCCCGGGTTGTACAGGCTGAACTTCAGTAATTCGAACCGGCTCCAATCGTGGGGAAATGAAGTAGTGGCGAGCTTACGATTGCTTCTGTCGCCCAGGTCTACCGCCAGACAGCTTCGGCCGTGAGCCGTGTACTCGGCGGAAAGCGAAACCGGACCGCTCCAGTTCCCGAGCGACTTGTCCGTTTCGAAGTCGTCCAGAACCAGGACGTCGGCCGACCGGCTGACGCTGCAGCCGGCAGCGAGGGTGAACAGGGCGGCAAACAGCAGGACGTGATGTCGCAATTGCATGGAATTTCTCCCGCAAACGAAAGGGATTGAAAATAACAGTCGCAATCAGCGCAATTTATTCTTTTCGATCCGGAAGATCGTCTCCTGCCAGGGGCCGAGCACCACGTGGCCGGCCGGCACCTTTTCGAGGCTGCGCAGGTCGGTTACGTCACCCTCGTAGGCCTTGCCCCGGATGTCGAACTCCAGCTTGTCGGCGGAGAGGTTCGAGGCGTACATCAGGAAATGGCTCGGCCGCTCCACCGCCCTCACTTCCGCGCCGGTGACCAGGCCGCCGTCGGAGGTGATTCCCACCAGGGGCCGCTGGACGCCGAGCCGTTCGGCCAGGGGTTCGAGCAGTCCCTGGTAGTCCTTCGCCGCCAGCGGAGAAGCCAGATAGTAGACACTCCCCGACCCTTTCCGCACCAGCACCAGCGCCGGCCCGCCGTCGGCAAACTTGGCCAGCACTTCGTTCTTTCCCGGGTCGATTTTCTGCACCAGGCCCGAGGAGTGCAGCACCGCCGGCTTGCGGCCGGCGAAGATGTCCTCCCGCCCGGGTGTGATCTCCTGGTTCACTTCGCCGTAAACCAGGGTCTGGGTGAAGCTCTGGTCGTAGTTCTGCACCAGCTCCCCCTGGCCCAGCACCTTGGGCAGGATTACGTCCGTCACCTTCAGTCCCAGCTCGCCGGTGCGGTCGCTGGCCCGGGCGTACTGGTCGAAGAGGAAGGATTCGGGCACCACCAGCGCCGTGCCGCCGAGCTCCACCCAGGCCAGGATCCGGTTCACCGTTTCAGGCTGGATGTATTTGGCCGCCGGGACGATCAGCAGCTTGAAAGCGCTCAGCTTGCCGCGGGCGATCTGGCGTTCGGTGACGAAGCCGATCCGGCAACCCAGATAGCGGCTGCCCTCCCAGGCGGCTTGCAAGGCTTCCAGGTAAGGGGTCCGGCCGGCGCGGTGCACCTGCGGCGGCACTTGCACGATACTCGACTGCGAATAGAGTATCGCGATTTCGGGCTGCGGTTCGGTAAAGGCCGCGATCTCCTCGGCCAGCCGGCGCACGTCCAGCCCGATCCGCAGCACCTCGGCCACCTCTCCCAGCGAAATGTCCCAGCCGTGGGGCAGCGAGCTTTCGTTCATGCCGTGGTACTCCAGGCTGGGAGTGCGCGCCCACCACCACTTGGAAACCGAGGACTTGCCTTTCAGGAAATGCAGCAGGGTCCCGCGCGGATGTCCGCCCATTTCCGGCTCCACCATCGGCATCTTCCGGTCGGCCAGGCTGAGGAACAGGTCACTGAAAATGTGCGAGCTCCCGCTTTCGTTGAGGATCACGTCGTCCACTTCGTTGATCATCAGCTCCTCGTCGATCCCGGAAGTGCCGTTGGCCGCGCTGAGCATGGAGCTGGTGCCGCCGGCGGTGATCGGCATGTCGGGGTCGAGCCGGCGGATCTGGGACTTGCAGTACTTGAGGTAGTCGGTGAAGCGGCGGGCGTTGAAGGTGGCCCAGTCGTACCAGGCGGCCCGGTTCACGTCCGGCAGGGGCGCGGCGTTGCTGGTCTTGGGCGCCGCGATCTCCGCGAAGTTGCCGTAGGACGTGTTCCAGACGGCATTGAGCTCGGCCACCGACCCGTACTTGTCGCGCAGCCAGTCCCGGAACATCTGCTGGCTGGTTTCGCAGTAACAGATGTACATCAGCTCGTAGGCCATGATGTTGTACAGCAGGTTGGGATTGCGCTTCCAGAGGTCGTAGCGGTATTTGGTGTACTCCCACACCGCCTCCCGGATGTGCGGACTCTCCAGGCAGATCACCACGCTCTCCTTGCGTCCGCCCATGCTCCAGCGGTCCTTGATCAGATGACCGCACCAGCCGTCCCAGCCCACGCGGTGCGTATCCGGATACTTATGGAATGCCTCGTAGACCGGGGAACTTTCGACGTCGTAGCGCGAGCCGCCGCCCACGGTGTAGCTTTCCAGCCGGTGGTTGAACGGCGCGAAGTAGTCCATCAGCGGACCCTCGTTCACGTTCAGCACCGAAAAGACGATCACCGGCCGGCCCAGCTCGTCGCGGAAGTAGCCGTCCTTCTGCTTCAGTCCCCTGAGCACCGGGTAAGGCGGCGCGTACATTATGTGCGGATTGACCTCGTCCTCCGGCAGTTCCACCCGGTCCGGGTCGGCGGCCGCCAGGAGTTTCCGGATTTTCTCCCTGCCTTCTTCGCAGGACTGGATCACGTATTCGAGGGTTTCCTTCTCCTTCTCCTCGGTCTGGTACCACGCCAGCTTGCTGCGCACTCCCAGGCCGATCTGCGCGGTAATCAGCGGAATTTTCCAGTAGTAGGGCTGGTATCCCTGTAATTCGACAACCTTGACATCCTCCTCGAGCTCTGCCATCGCCTGCCGGGCCCGCACCCTCAGCTTTTTCATCTCCGCACTGACTTTGATCTTGTCGGCGGGGCCGTAGAGCGAGGGGAAAGTAAAGCGGTTCCGGATTTCCACCCGGCAGTCGCGGGGATCGGCGGCACTGGCCGTGGCCGGGCCCTCTTCGCCCGCCACCAGCCGCAGGTTGTCCAGGAACATTTCGCCGTTCATGCGGCCGAAATCGAGACGGAAGCGGCGAATCCGGTCGACCGCCAGCGGCCGGTCGCCTTCCTCGACCATCGCCTCCCGCAGGTAGAACTCGAAATGGTTCCAGCCCGGGTTCATGTAGAGCTTGCCGCCCCGGTAGGACTGGCCCCGCAGCTCGGCCTCCTCGTCCGATCCCGCTGCGTCCCAGATCTGGATTCCGGCGACTTCGACCGTGCCGGAGGGGTTGAAGATGTCGAACTTGAGCCGGTCGTATCCGCTCCAGTCGCCGGGGAGCTTTTCGGTGACCACGAAGCGCGCCCGCCGGTCGGACAGGTCTATCCGGGCGGAGGCGGTCCCGTGGCAGACCTTTTCCGTGCTCAGCGAGAGCGGGCCTTCCCAGCGCGCCAGCGAATCGGCGTTTTCGAAGTCGTCGAGTACCAGGACGTTTCCGGTAGAGGCCGGCTCAGGGTTACCGCCGCAGGCCAGAAGAAACGCTGAAATCGCAAGGGCAAAAAATTTCTGGAATTGCATGGAGCTCTCCGCGAAAACCGCTGGAATGTTTGAGGGGATCGAAAGAGAGAATCTATTCTCAGTAAGAAAAAAGGATGCCAGGCTGCTTGACTGCGGGTGCGCATTGAACTGTAGGCACTTAGGAAGTTGCGGAAATGCGCTTTTTTCTCAAATTCGCAAACCGAGTTGCGTCTTTGAGAATGCCGGCAGCCGAATTGCGGCGCGGCCGCCGGGTCTGTCGGCGGGTCGACAGCTCCAGCGCGCCCGCTCGGACGTATCCGCTGAAGACTCTCGGCGGGGACCCCGGCCCCTGCCCACGGGCTGCGATTGCTTATGCCTGCCGGGTTTATTATAATAAGCCGTCCTGTAAATTGCATGGCAGGTATAATAGAGTGATAAACAAATAATTACGGCTGTCTGAAAAGCTTTGTCAAAGGGGTGGCCTCAGGCCAAACTTTTCACTGACTGAAAGATAACTTTCGCCGGAGTGGTTTCAAGGAGTCAGGCAAAATGTCTTCGTTCGACAAGCGGAGAGTCCGGGAAATAGCGGCCAGGCTGCTGGCCCGGCAAGAAGATGTTCCTATTATCGGCGCCTCGCTCGTGCCGCTGCTGGTGGCGGCCCAGGGCCAGGAAGTGGTTCCCTCGCTGCAGGGCGGCCAGATCATGCCTACCCACGACCGGGTGGGGCGCTCGGGCTTGAAACAAGTGTTTTTCAAGAGCGAAGCCGGACTGGGTTTCGCCCTGCTGGGCATGGCCAAGAGCTCGCGCCGACCGGCTGTCGGGATCGTCACCTCCGGCCCCGGCGGCCTGAACACGATTACGCCCCTGGCCGACGCCACCCGCGACTGCGCCCCAATCGGGATCATCGCCGGCCAGGTGCCTATCGCGGCGATGGGTGCCGATGCTTTTCAAGGTATCGACATCGTGGAGGTGGTCCGGCCGATCACCAAGAGCGCGCGCTTTATCAACAACCTGGCCGAATTGATCGACAGCGTTCCGCGCGACCTGGGCCTGGCCGCCAGCCGTAAGCCCGGCAGCGTGCTCTGGGACCTGCCCAAGGACGTCCAGTTCACGCCGGTGGAGCACCTGGAGCTGGTAGCCGAGGGGCTCGAGCACTACAGCCGTTACCTGGATGAGCCCGAGCTGGATACCGATACGCTGGACCGGGCGATCGAGCTGCTCTACCAGTCCGAGGCCCCGGTGATCCTGGCCGGCTACGGCCTGGTGCTGGGAAACGTCTGGGACCAGTTCCACGAGCTCCTGGAGCGCACCAGCCTGCCGGTGGTTCACACCCTGCCGGGCAAAGCCTCGGTCAGTTCCTCTTACCGCTACAACATGGGTATGCTGGGCATGCACGGACTGTACTCGGGCAGCGCGGCGATCTACCATTCCGATTTCGTGTTCGGCCTGGGCGCCCGCTACGACGATCGCGCGGTGGGAGACCCGAACGTCTTCGCCCCGGCCGCCCGCCGGCGGAACGCCCTGGTGCACGTGGACGTCGAGGCCAGGCAGTTCAGCAAGGCCAAGGAACTGCTGCCGCACAAGCTCTGCGTGATGGGCGATGCGGGAGCGGTGGTCCGCTATCTGCTGGAAAATATCGACCCCTCCAGGCTCAGGATCGACCGCTGGCTGGCCCGGCTCGAAAAGATCAGGGCGGAAAATCCGCCGCCGGAGAGCGAGTACGCTCGCAGCGAAAAGCTCGACATCCTCTACCTGCTCGAAAAAGTAAATCTGACTACCGCCGGCGACCAGCAGCGGCTCGTCGTGACCGACGTGGGCAACCACCAGATGTGGGCCTCCCAGCGCCTGGCGATCACCGGCCCAAATTCCTATTTCACTTCCGCCGGACTGGGAACCATGGGTTCGGGAATCTCCCAGAGCATAGGCGTGCAGCTGGCCAATCCCGGCCGGCTGGTTGTGGACATCCAGGGCGATGAGAGCTCTTTTTTCTGCAACATGGAGCTCAGGACCGCCGTGCGCTACGGGATTCCGGTCAAAGTCCTGCTGGTCAACAACGGCGGCCAGTGCATCGTCCACCAGTGGACACAGAACATGTTCGGCGGCAACAACGTGGGTGTCATCGAACAGATCGGCGACCACCCGGCCATGGACTACGTGAAAAACACCCAGTCTTACGGAGTGCGCGCGGAGAGGATCACTCTCAAAAAGGAGCTGCACGGGGCGCTCGAACGGGCCTTCGCACACGACGGTCCGGCGCTGGTGGAATGTGTGGTGCCGCACGAGGAGTGTTATCCCTGGATCAAGCCGGGCAGCGGCTTCCCCGGCATCTTGACCGGGAAAGCCGGGCGGAAGGAGACGGCCGGGGCGCGGGCCGTGGAGGATGAGCTGGACGAAGACATAGTCGGCTCGGGAGCCGGCCCCCGCTCCTGAACGGCCCCGGCACCGTGGGACTGTTTGCCTGGGGAGCGAAATTGCCGGAACACTGCGGCGCAAATCGGCTATAACTATAGACGGAGATCGTTTCTACTCCCGGCGCAAGACCGGTTCTTGTCTTTTGCCCCGGAAGTATTTAGCTTGAGGTTAGAGACTCCATCGGCCGGATTGACCCAGGATTGTCACCTGACTGGCAGGCGGCGATTTGAACCAGACTAATCACAATTGGAAGACTCCGGGCCGTGCGATATTGTTTCTGACGGCTCTGGCGGGGCTGCTGATGACCGGATGCTTCACCATCCCGTTCCTCGGCGGCAAAAGCGGCCCGCCGTCCGGTTTCCAGCCCAGACAGGCCGATTTCGACCGCGGCGACATTTTTGTCGGCTTCAACGACAACGGTAAGCCGATAGTCCAGATGCGGCTGGCGGGCCAGGAAGTCACCGCGGAAAAGGGGCTGGTGGTGCACGTGAGGATCTTACCCACCGAAAACTTCCGAGTGGTGAACGTTTTCCGCGGCCTGCGAAGCATCAACTACTATCCCATCGAAAGGCGCTTTCACCGTCTCGAGCTGCGAATAGGCCGTAAAGAAATCAAGATGAAGGTGGTGGAAACTGTTCAGGTCAAAGACATGAAGCCGCTGGACGCCTATTTCGAACACTCCGGCACGTATTCTCTCCTTCCCGATTCGATCTCCTCTTTCAAGCTCAAGTTCCAGGACGTGGATTACTGGCAGAGAATGGCTGCCGACAGCCTGGACAACTGGTACGCCGAAAAAGATCAGCAACAGCGCCAGATCCAGCGTAACGAGCAGCGTAACACCCTGGTCGATGCTTACCGGCAGAGGCAAAAGCGGGACGAAACCAAGACCTATTCCCAGCTCGATTCGCTTTACGTGACCACCAATAACGCCTACGTCTATCTGGATGAAACGGCCGACTCGGACATCCTCTTCACGCTCAACGCCGGCGACTTCATCGATTACGGGGTGTCCGA
>JAZDIG010000482.1:0-3406 GCA_043805105.1 Candidatus Glassiibacteriota bacterium
CCAGCACGTTGATCATGATTTCCCGGTCGCCCTGCTTCTTGACCACCTCCACCAGGCCTTTCTTGATCACGTAGAACGACCGCCCGAACTGATCCTCCTCGATGATAACCTCGCCCTTCCGATAACTTTGTTCCTGCAGAGACATCGGTATCTCCCGTGGTTCGCACCGGTCATTGCACCGCAAGACAATTTCGGCGCACGGCCCGCCGTTCAAACGAAGAAACGCAGCTTGTCCCTGATCTTTTCATAGCTCAGGGGCTTGATCAGATAGGTACTGGCCCCGGCTTGAATCGCCCGCTCGATCAGGCCCCGCGAGCTGAAATCGCAGCAGACGATGATTACGGTATCGCGGAAGTCTTCTTCGTTTTTCAGCTCCCGGATCACCTCGATGCCGTTTTTTTCCGGCAGACGCAGGTCCAGCAGGATAATGTAAGGTTTCTGCCGCCTGGCCACCTCGAGCGCATCCGTGCCGGTAATGGCGATTTCGGTCCGATAGCCATCGGCGGCCAGCCTGAGGCTATTAGTGCGGCACTGCTGCAGGTCGCTGTTGGCGATCAGAATCCTCACGCCCTCTTCCTTCATCTTGATCTTCTGGCGGGCCTGCTCGATATTTTTCTTCACCTCCTCGTCCCGGTCGTGCTCCAGGTACTTGATCAGCTTCTTGATCTCATCCTGGCCGTGGCCGGTTTCGCCGATCACCCAGGCGGCGCTGGCCCGTACCTGGGGGTCGATGTCCACCAGCATTTCCTCGAGATCGGGCTTGATTTCGGTGAAGCCGAGGTTCCAGAGGGCCTTAAGAGCGGTGGCGCGCACACGGTTATCCTTGTCGCGTCGGTACTTGCGCAGGATCCCCTGGACGTTCTTGTCTCCAGTGGCCCCGATCGATTCGATAACGTTGGCCCGTACCCGTGAGTTGGCATCGTTCAGCAGCTTGACCAGGATCGAGGTTTCGGGCTGGCCCGACATGTCAGCGATCAGCTTGATCGCGCAGGCCCTGGTGCAGGGATCGGAATCATCGAGAATCTCCGCCACCGTGCGCGCCGTGAACTCCTGGTCCTCGTGGATCAGGATATCGTAAACTCTTTCTCTGGTTTGCCGGTCGCTGAGGTCCATTTCCCTCAGGCGGGAGTATTTCTTATCGAGCGCCTCGATGTTCTCCAGAATCTGCTGTTTCTGCTTGATCCCGAGCGTGGCGCTGGTTTCGTCCTCCTTGAGGGAGCGGAGAATTATCTTGATCAGGGCGTTACGCGCCAGCCGCCTGAGAAAAGTACTGCCCCGGGTGGTAAACGGGATTATGTAGCTCAGGGTCTGCAGGTCACCGATCTGGGCCAGCTCCTTGAGCGGACGCACCCGGTCGCAGTCTGAAAGCTTTTCAAGCGACTGAGCCATTTCGAGGGGAGATTTTACTTCGCCCTCGCCCCCTCCTCCGCTTGCCGCGCCGGCTGGGACCATCCTCTTCTCCAATTCTCGCTAAGACGGGCAAAATTAGAAAAAGCCGATATTCCTGCCCGATGAGATCCAGACTCCAGTGCGCCGGGCTCAATTCATTCGTCGGCCGATTAATTCCGTGGACAAAACCTGCATCCGGATAATCTTACCTCAACGGGGAAGTCGATTCAAGAACAAAAGGTTGTCGCCTGGCGGGAACGATCGGCGGGAAACAGGTTGATCCGCTTCTTCTCCAACTGAATTATGCAACAAACCAAACGGTTTTTCAACTCATTTGAACAGGTCATCCAGTTTTTTTCGCGCACGGTTGGTTGTATCCCCACCCCCGGCGGCCTGATCCGGGCCCGGCTGAAAATAGTCGCAGAAGTTAGCCGCCTCTTTGTCGGTAACTCTTTCGGCGACCGGCTCCAGACAACTATTGTAAGCCTTTTCGTCGTAGAACCGGCAGTTCCGGCAGCAGTGCAAGGCCCGGGAGCACCCCGGGCAGGTATCCTGCCGGTAAACTTTGTCGTCAATTTCGATTTTCGTACTGCAGGCCCAACAGCGCATGGCCGGTCTCCCGTATTCAGATCGATTTTACGCCCATCCCGACGATGTCGTCCACCCTGACGGTCTCGCGGGTGAAAAACGGCTCGCCGTAGGCGGTCCGAATCAATGAACCGTAGTGGCGGCACTGCGTTCTCACCAGTTCCGGCAGGCTCTGCCCGGTGGGAAAAAGTTCTCCGCTTTCGAGCCGGCCCTCGAACTGGCTGGCGTAGCATTGGACGGCCTGGAGCTTGCGCTCGAACTGGTCGGTCACGTCCACTACGAACGAGGGCTTCCGGGCGTGCTCGATAAACGCCTGGCAGTAAATAATCTTCTCCGGCCGCTCGACGAAACCCTCGCCTTCGATCTTTTTCAGGCCCGCCAAAAAGGCGGCGGCCCGGCCCAGGTTTGCGGTGATAATATGGTCGGGGTGGCGGCCGGTTTCGTGGTTGGGCAGGATCAGCACCCGCGGTCCCAGCCGGCGGATAGCCCCAGCCAGCAGGAGACGGTTGGCCTGGGTGTCCTCCAGGTGGGCGTCCGGCAGGCCGAGATTCTCCCGCAGGGCCAGGCCCATGATCCGAGCCGCTTTCGCGGCCTCCGCCGCCCTGGCTCTCGCATCTCCCCGCGTCCCGGTTTCGCCGGCGGTCAGGTCCAGCACGCCCACGCGGTAGCCGGCACCCACGCAGCGGATCAGGGTGCCCCCGCAGCTCAGCTCGGCATCATCCGGGTGGGCGGCCACAGCCAGCACGTCGATTCTTTCGGTCAAGTCCCCTTCCTCCGGAAAAATTCCCCGGTCAAACGCCCCTCCGCTTTTCACCTCCCCTATGAAATTAAACTCGACCGGCGCTAACATCAAGACCGGGCGTCCTCATTCCGCTGATACCCGGTTTCAGCGCCATGCCGGCAGTCCGGTCAGCCAGGAACCGGAAGAACAATCTTGACATATTTGTAAACAATTACTACACTAAAGTAATCCTTACACTATTGTCCAGTTTATGCTGTATAAATTCATGGTAACCAAGCGGTTTATCGTTCGTTTAACCTAACTGACGGGCGCTCACTGATGGCGAAACCGAGGTCTCTTTCGGAGATTGCGGACGAAGCGTTGATGCTGGAGCTGCAGGCCGGCAGGGACGAAGCCTTCAACGAAATAGTCAACCGGTACAAGGACTATTCGGTGCGGTTCTGCTACCGGTTCGTCCGGGATTTCGAGCTGAGTGAAGACATTTCGCAGGAAGGTTTCATCCGTCTCTACAAGTACAGGTATAAGTACCAGATTACGGCGAAGTTTATCACGCTGTTGTCGAAAATCCTGATGAACCTGTGCCTGGACGAGTTCCGCAAGCGGAAGTCCTACAGCACCCTCGAACTTGATGCCATGCCTGAAGGCAGCATGGATAAGCTCAACGCCCACAACTTGTTGAGCGACGAT
>JAZDIG010000483.1:0-4259 GCA_043805105.1 Candidatus Glassiibacteriota bacterium
CGGACCCGGCGCCCCGAATGCAGTCGGCGGGCGATCTTCTCCCAGACACGGCGTGCCGAAACATCATCCGGCTCGCACTCCCGGGCCAGCTCGGCCATCGCCCGGCTCACCCCCGCCAGCTCCTCGATAAACTCACGCGCCGATGCGTCCTGCTCGAGCGCCTTTTCCACCCGCCGCCGCTCGGCTTCCTCCAGCTCGCCGTCGTAATAGCGCTGCAGCAGCTCTTCATTCAGCTCGAACTCCCGGCTCATCTCCGCCCCCGCAGATTGATTCGGGTTCACAAATTACCGCAAGAACCGTAGAGGTAGACCCCTATGTCTGCCCGGTCTTGAGAAAGATATTTTAATCCTGAGGGCGCACACAGGGGTGCGCCCCTACACAGAACCGGATAAATACAGTTTTCATGATTAAAACGGGCTAATTAGGCGTTAAACCGGCAGAAATAAAGAAAATTTCCACCGCCGGTCCCTGACTTCTCTACTGGCCCTCCGGTCCCGGCACGTTCCAGCGCCGCAGGACTTCTGCCACTTTCCTGCGCGCATAATGCAGCCGGCTCATCACCGTGCCCGGCGAAGCGCCGGTGACTTCGGCGATTTCCCCGTAGCTCAGGCCGTTGATCTCGCGCAGCACCATCACCTGGCGGTGCTCCTCGCTGAGCGTATCGAGGGCCCGGCGCACCAGTTCGGCCAGTTCCTTGCGATAGAGGGCGCTGTCGGGCGCCTCACCCTCCGGCGCGGCAATCTGCCTGCCGGCCGCTTCCAGATCGGACAGCGACTGGGTGGGGCGGTTCTGCCGCCGCCGCGCCTGCTTGCGCCTGAAGTCGGTGGTGGTGTTGACAGCGATCCGGTAGAGCCAGGTGTAAAAGGAGCTCTGGCCCTTGAAGCTCTTCAGTGAGCGGAACGCCCGGACGAATGCTTCCTGGACGATGTCCCAGGCGTCATCCGGGGAGCCGACCATCGAGCCCACCAGCCGGAAAATTTTCAGGTGGTAGCGGTCGTACAATTGACGGAAGGCGGTCTGGTCGCCGCGGCTGGCCAGCTCTACGAGCTGTTCGTCATAAGCCTGCGACTGCTCGAGCTCAGGAGACACTATCACCCTACGGAAAATTAGACGAACGAATTCCGGACTTATTCAATCAAAATAAGCAAAATACGAAACGAACGAATTCAGCGTAATTTCTTGGCGGCTTTCTTTCCCGCCTCGCTTTCCGGGTAGCCGCTGGCGGCTTTCTGGAAGAGAGCGGTGGCGCGGCCCCTGTCCTTGAGGCGGTCTTCGGCCAGCTCGCCGGCCCGGAACAGGCAGCTCGGGGCCAGGGGACTTTCCGGAAACATTTCGGCCACCCGGCTGTAGGCCTCCACCGCCGCGGCGTAGTTTTTCGTCCGGCTTTCGTGGACTTTGCCGATCCGTTCGAGTACTTCGGCGGTACGTGGCTCACCGGGGAACTCGCTGACTATCCTTTCGTAGAAGCCGAGGGCCTTGTCTACGTCCGCCAGGTTGTCGAGGTAGAGGCGGGCGATCCGGCCGTAGGCGTCCATCTGGATTTCCGGAAAGGGGAAGCGCTTGGCGGTGTCTTCGAGCTGGATGACGGCCTGGCCGTAATTCTGCTCGGCCTCGTCCACTTCCGAGACCAGCACCGAGGCCCGGGCGGCCGACAGCTCCGCCGGCTGCTTGGCGATTACCTCCCCGAAAGTCCGGCGAGCCATTTCATAGTTTTTCAGCGGCCCCAGATAGACCTGGCCGGCCTTGAGCAGGGCCGGGCCCACCGTCTTCCCGTAAGGCTCGAGAATTTCGGCGGTGTGGTAGGCCAATAGAGCGTTGCGCCACCTGGTCAGAAGCTGCTGCATGTCTCCCATGATCACGCACACCTCCGCCGCCCGGTAGTCGTAGTTGGCGCGGTAGAGGTAATGCCGGCAATCGGCGATCAGGTACGCGGCCAGCTCCTTGTTTCCGGCGTCCGCGGCCAGTTGCAGGAAGTCGAAGTATCCCTGCTGGCCGCCGGCGAATGTCCGGTTTTCCGCCAGGAGCCTGAGGACGTGGGTCTTCAGCAGCTCGTAGCTGTCATCGGTGAAGATGGCGGTGATACCGCGCTTGCGGCTTTCGGCCAGGGCTTTCAGCTTTTCGCGGGCCGGGCCGGCCAGGGGACTCGCCGGGTAGACGTGCAGGAGCTTGAGGTAGGTGGCCAGAGCGGCCGGTTCGTCTTTGCGAATTTCGTAAAGCGTCGCCTTCAGATAGGTCAGGCTGTCGTTTCCGGCAAAATTGGGATAGAGCCCCTCGAAAACCGGGAACTCCTCCAGCAGCGCCTCGGCGTAATTTTCACTGGATGCCTCGTAGCGGCTGCGCAAAAGCTGCCAGTATTCCGCCTCCGGAGGGTAAGTGGCCGCCAGGATTGCCGGTGCGGCCAGAACAGCGGCGACTGTGATCACGAACGTACGGGAAAACTGTGGCAACTGGCGAAACGGCATCATTCCCTCCTAAGAGTCGGATTCGGTTGTTTTTCAAGGCTTTCCGGCAGCGGCGCGGGGAGTTCGACAGAGCCGGCGGCCGGGTCGAGCGGGAAGGTGAAGGTGAACCGGCTTCCCCGGCCGGGTTCGCTGTCTATATGGATTCGTCCGCCCAGGAGGCGGGTGAGCTTGCGGGCCACGCTCAGACCCAGGCCGGTGCCGCCGTGCCTGCGGCTCAGCGAGCCGTCCCCTTGGCGAAAAGCATCGAATATGTAAGGGATTTCCCCGGCTGGAATCCCCTCGCCTGTGTCCTGGACGGACAGCCACCAGGCGCCGCCCGGCTGATCGGCGCCGAACCCGATCGTGATGGCGCCGCGGTCGGTGAATTTTACCGCGTTGTCCACCACGGCCTGCATGATCTGGCTCACTATTTTGCGGTCGGTGCTGATCCGGGCCGGTGTCCCGGCCGGCTCCACCACCAGTTCCACCGCTTTCTCCCGCAACTGTGGCTCGAACGCTGAACACACCTCGGCGACCAGCTCCCCCAGGTCCAGGGGACGCCTCTCGGGCACCACCTTCTCAAACTCGAGCTGGGCGAAATCGAGAATTCGGCTGATCCGCTCCAGCAGGGTCTTACTGTTCGAATCGATAATCCGGATACAGTTCCGCTGTTTTTCGGTCAGCGACCCCTGCCGGCCCTCGGCCAGCAGCCGGCAGAAACCGAGGATGGAGTTGAGCGGTGTTTTGAGCTCGTGGGAAAACGAGGCGAGAAATTCGTTCCTCAGCCTGGCCGCCTCTTCCAGCCGGGCCTTGCTCTGCTCCAGCTGGCGGTTGGTTTCCTGAAGGCTCATCGTGCGTTCGGCCACTTTCTCTTCGAGAATCTCCGCGGTCCTTTCCGCCTTGCGCCGCGCCTCGATGATCGAGGGGATCCAGAGGAAAAATCCGTAGGCCAGGCTGAAAAACCCGAAAAGACGGCAGAAAATTTCCTGGAACAGGCTGATTACTGCCAGGTCCAGTCCCGGAAGCAGCTTTTTCGCCGGAGGAAAATAGACCAGCGCCAGGCCGATCAGCGGCTCCAGCAGCAGCAGGCTGAAACCGGCGAGGATGAAGTACCAGCCCTGGCCCCTGATTTCCGGATGGCGGGCGCTGTTGGCTACCAGAAAGGACAGCACGGTGGCCATTATGACCACCCGGATCGATAGCAAGGTGACCGGCGAATGCAGCACCGATAGAAACAGGTCGGCAAAGATGATCGCGTTCAACAGCAGAATCAGCAGAAAGAGAAAGCTGATCAGGCTGATTCGGTTCCGCGGGTCCCTTTCGCTGACGGCACTCGCCATCCCGGTCGACTCCTTACCCCAGTAAATTGACCGCCGGAAAGTAAAGCAACGCTATAAGCGATTTACAGATTAATCTTGCGCCAACCGGCTTCGGTATGCAGATTCATTAAAGAACGCCGGCACGGCAACTAATAATAAATTCGCGCGGCAGGATTATCCAAACTTTTAAATGAATTCCCGAATATTGATTTTTGCCTGGTCGCCGAATAATATATTATTTGAACGCAATTGTGCGCTCGGGCAACAGTTTTGCCGCCTCCATAAGGAAAATATTCCGCGAAGACCGATATTTATTCTCACTATCGCTCTTACTCCGCAAACGGTCTTCCCGGTGGCTGCCCGGTTGGATTATCTTCCGGGTCGAATGATTCAATTCCGGCTAAAGATTAATCTCAATAAAGGAAACTGTGTAAGATGTCTAAATTCAAGGGCTCCGGCGACCTCACGCGCACGATAATCCTCGGCATGCTCGCCGGTG
>JAZDIG010000484.1:0-12983 GCA_043805105.1 Candidatus Glassiibacteriota bacterium
GCCGCTCAGTTCGGTGCCGTTCAGTCCCGCGATCGCGGCATCGGCTTCCGCCTTGGTGGGCATCTCGATAAAGCCAAACTCACGGGACACGCCCGAGAATTTGTCTTTAATTATGTTCACAGCCGATACTTGCCCGTAAGCTTCGAACGCCTTCTGCAGTTCTTCCTCGGTAGTACCCGGGGA
This sequence comes from Candidatus Glassiibacteriota bacterium, assembly GCA_043805105.1. Classification (GTDB taxonomy): domain Bacteria; phylum Gemmatimonadota; class Glassbacteria; order GWA2-58-10; family GWA2-58-10; genus JAZDIG01. The sequence continues at coordinate 184 of JAZDIG010000484.1, forward strand.
GAGTTTTCCAACATAAATATTCATAGCTTCTCCCATCCAAAATCAGATGATGTGAATGTAAAACGACGGTACTGCTGAACTTCCTACCAGAATTTTACCACTATTTATTCAAAAAAACAACTAAGAAATGCATTTGAAGTGATTTTCGACCTTTTTCCGGAATATTTCAACTCTTTTTTTCTGTCGGTAAATATTCATCTGGTCGATCCCTGGCCGGGGCAATCGAACCTTCGGCGGCAGCTCGCCCCGGGTAATCTCGCTGACTCGAAATCCCGCAGGTTCCTGGCAACTATAGCAGATTTCACCACTTAGCCTTGCGCGCCAAGCTCACGAATGACTTCGTCGACCAGCGCCCGGGCCTGTTCGATCAGCGGTATCCAACTGCAGGAGTCCACGATACTGCCCATGGCGACAGCCTTGCGCAGCTTTTGGCCGAGGTCGGCGCGGCCGGCTTTTTCGCACAGCCTGAAAGCGATCGCCAGCGCCTCGTAATCCTGGATACCCTGTCGGATCAGCTCCCAGCGCATGCCATCCAGGGGCCCATTCTCTCCCGGGTAGACGAAATAATTATCCCCGGAGTGCCACTTGTAGCGCGGCTGGTCCCAGACATCCTCTGGGTACGCGTTCACCGCCCAGCGGGTGTAACCATCGAAGCCGTATTTCCAGGAAAGCCAGGCTAAGAGCCGGCACTCGCGCAGAGGGGAATATAAGTAAGTGTTCGGAGAATAGGGCATGCAGGCCGTGTACCAGCTCACATACCGGCTCTTGTCCTCGTGCATCCGCCTCACTACCGGCTCGATCTGGGCCCAGCGGTCCGGGTCGGCCAGGTCATCGTAATGGAATACCAGCTCATCACCCCATTTGCGTTCATCGCCGGGGTAACCGCCCGAGGCGGCCAGCTTGAATTCCGGAGCGGTGCGGATGACGAAGTCGAAGATTATCTTCATCACCTCCTCGGGCTTTTCATCGAAGCCGAGCAGGGCCTTGTCGAACCAGCCTTTTTCCTCGAGGTGCCGCCGGAAAACCGGCAGGAAAACGGCCCAGGCATCCCGCCAGAGGGGATCGCCGACACTCATTTCCGCGGTGCTGTATTCTCCGCTGGCAGTGTCGAGATAGCGGATGTTGGCATCGCGGGTGCCGCCGGGCCCCATCACCAGGGCATAGCAGTCGATCTTTTCCCTGACCCCGGCTTCAATCATCAGCCCCACATAGCGGTCGAACACCGTAAAGTCCCATTCGAACCGGTTGGCTCCGCCCGCTTTGAATTCGCCGGGATATTTCCATTCGACCATCGTGTCAAAAGGATAGCCGCTCTGGCTTTTCCAGGGATCATAAATGATACTGGCCATGATCGACTTCATGCCGTGTTCGGCGAAATTCACCGCATATTTTTCCAATATTTTCCAGTGCTCCTCGCTCCAGACCTTCACCTTGTGCGCCCGCGCCACGCCGCTGGGGTCCTGCCAGACGTTCAGGTAAAAGCTCCAGTCCCAGGGTTCGCTTAGCTCGGCGGGCAGGACTTCCACCTGCAGGTCGAAGCCGGCCTTTGCGCCCGAGGCGGCCGTGATCTCGAACCTACCGGCATAATCGCCGGGAGCCAGACCGCGCGGCAATTTCAGCGTAAGCCAGACCGGCTGGACCAGGTTGGCCGCCACTTCCACCGGCCCCTCGACCAGGGGATCGGCAGTGAGCGTCTGAGTTTCATCCACCTTCAGGTAATAGCCGAAGCGCACCTGCGCCCGGTCGGCCGGAATCACGGCGCCGCCGGGACCGGCCAGAGCGCCGACCGAACCGGTAAGCTCCCGGATCGCCTGGCTGCTCCTGACCGCCACCTGGGCGCTGAGCACTTCGCCGGCCAGCCCGGTGAGCTTTATCTGCTTGCCTTGTGTCTCTCTGCTGAAATTCCCCTGCGAGATACGCACCTCGACCGGCACGGGCCAGGCCTCCAGGACCTGCGGCCGGCTGTCCTGCCTGCCACAGCCGCCCGACACGGCCACCAGACAAAAAATTATCGCGCACAGCCTGATCATGGTATTCCTCCGGCAAAATGAAGCGGATCGTAAAAACTATTGGTAATCCTGATAAGGAACCGCCGGTTCCGGATGAGAGAATGGTTTTATCACACTCCGGAATGAATGTTACTGCCGTTTATCCAGGCGATCAAGGGGAGAGATACCGGTATTTCGAGTTTTCGTCACTTTGCCGGGATTGACGAATCCTGATTCTCGGAATTCCATACGGCGGCTGCCCGGTTTGACAAGATCGGCCTTCCGAACTTAGAATTACAGACATTCCGGTTGGATGAAACTTTCAATGGATAATGGATAAGGAGCGATAATATGCGGACAAGCGATTTCAGGGCACCTGAAAATAAACCGGGACACTCCCGGCTTGACAGAGCCGGCATCCTCTTGCTGGCGTTCATTATTTATTCTACCGCCGCAGCCCAGGCCGCGGCCGCCGAAAAAATCCTTTTCCACGCCGATTCTTTCGTGGCGGCGCCCGGAACGGAATGCCCCGCCGGCTGGACTACTGCGGGCCGGCTGGCCGCTTTCCCGCCGGATTTCAGCGTAGCGGCCGGCCAGAATCTGGGCGGACCGGGATCGCTCTCGATTTCCGGGGCGGCCGGCCAGGCGGCCAGCGGCTCCTGGCGGACCGAGGTCAAAGGCATCGATCCGGCACACTGCTACCGGTTCGAGGCTTGTTTCTACGCCCGCGGCGTCCCCTGGCCCGAAAGACAGGCCATGGCTCGCCTCTACTGGCTGGATAGCCAGGGCCAGCGGGCGGCCATGCCCGAGTACGTGCCCGAAGCCGGACAGTCCGGCGACTGGCAGAGGGTGGCCGCCACTTACCGGCCGCCCAAGGATGCAGTGGCGGCGCGGATCGAGCTCTTCCTGAGCCATTGCCCCCAGGGCACGGTCTGGTGGGACGACATCACCCTGGCCGAGGTGCCGGAACCAGCGGTGCGTCTGGTGAAAGTGGGCGCCGCCAACTGCCGGCCGACAGGCAGCCCCACCAATATGGGCATGGCCGAACAGTTCGTCCCGGTGATCGAGCAGGCCGGTCGGATGGGCTGCGACATCCTGCTGTTGGGCGAAACTATCACCCTGCCGGCCCGCGGAGACGTTCCGGCCCTGGAAAAAGCCGAACCGGTGCCCGGCCCGATCACCGACCGCTTCGGGGAACTCGCCCGCCGGTTCGGGATGTACATTATCGTGGGGCTGTTGGAAAACGAGCACGGCACCCTCTACAACACCGCCGCCCTGATCGACCGGCAGGGACGGGTGGCCGGGAAATACCGCAAGGTGCACCTGCCCCTGGAAGACCTCGAATCCGGGGTCACCCCCGGCGATCATTACCCGGTGTTCGACACCGACTTCGGCCGTATCGGGATCGTTATCTGTTACGACATTCAATTCGTTGATCCGGCCCGGAACCTGACAGTCCAGGGCGCGGAAATCATTTTCTGCCCCAACTGGGGCAGCGATTTTCCGGTGAACGCCCGGGCGATCGAAAACCAGGTGTACATCGCCAGCTCGGGCTACGACACTCCCACCGACATAGTCGATCCGCGTGGGGAAGTTATCGCCCGGGCCGACTCCCGGCCCGCAGTGGCGTTTGCCGAAATCGACCTGAACCGGGGCAGCCGGGAGGCCGGTTTCGCCAGGCGGCGGCAGTACCTGTTGCGCGAGCTGCGGCCGGACATAATCGTACCGGGCTATAGCCGGTAAACTGAATGAGCCGAGGGAGGGCCTGAATGGAGAAAATTGTCTTCGAGTGTTCCGGTTGCGGCTGGCGCGGCAGCGCCCAGGAAGCGATGAATCCCGACCCGGAGGTCCGGGAGGACTGGGAGGAAGTCTGGAGGTTCAGGAAGGGGCTGGAGAAAGAATTCGGCACGCAGTTCTACCTGGGCACGGTGAAATGGGAAGATGATTTGATTGATGACCTGGTCTGCCCGAAGTGCGCCGGGGAGGCGACTCGGGTGAGAGAAGAATGAGCGAATGCTTAGCAGCAAAGCCGAGCCGGTGCCTCGCCCGGCCTTTGTTATTCAGGGGCGATAAATAAAAATCTCCAATGATGAAGAATTTTATTCTATTCTATTCCTTCTGTCAGGATCTAAGGCAAGTTACCAACTTGCAATTCCAAGTGTTTTCCGATATATTGAATACCATTATTTAACAGGAGCGGATTACAGTTATGGCGGGATACAAAAAATATTTATCTTTGATTACAGTGCTTGTCTATAGCCTACTGGGTTCCATCGGCTCGATGAGACCTGTTGTCTGTATCGAGATTGACGGGAAAGTCAGACTTGAAGAATCCAGCCTGCCCGGTACTTGCTGCGCAAGCCTTTTGGCGGGGAGTTTGAATGGAATAGATTCCTACTCCTATACAGCGGCAGACGAAAGTACAGGTGCATGTGGAGAATGCCTGGATATTTTACTTTTTCAAGCTTCTCAGCATCACAATAAATATAATCGATTCAGGCCGCTAAATGGCGTTGTCTTACCCGTGCCGCCGCTGAATGCAGTTATTGCTGCTGAATTTCCGGTGCAAGCCGTTACTGAATTTTATAATAGAGATTTCAATTTTACTCCACAGAATCTTTCAATTATCAAAACTACCCGCCTTTTAATCTGAATCCTCTCCTGATTTCCAGGAATTGAGACTTTCCTCAACACCGGCCGGTTTTCTGTCCGGGCAAATGACTTATAGAATCCAAATAAGAGGAATATCCCATGCGTGGTCGAGTATTGAGCCACAGTTGTCTCATGTTCTTTACTATTGCCCTGATATTATCCGGCGCAACCGGGCCCTGCCGGACTCTGCGGGCCGAACTTTTGACGCGCAGCGAGGCTGTCCGGATCGCGCTGGCAGCCAATCCATCATTGGAAATATCTCGTCAGCAATGGCAGATAATGAAAGCTCTGGCAGTTCAGCGCTTAACCCTGCCCGAACCGGAACTCGAAGTGGAATATGAAGAACTGCCATCCGGTATAATCCCCGGTGCTTACGGTCAGCGCAATGTCGGAGTAAACCAGAGACTGGAGCTTCCTCATAAATGGTATCTGCAAAAAAAATCCGCCGGAGAGCGGGCGACTGCGGTGGAGTGGAGCGTCTTTCGAGCCAAGCGCAACGAAATAACCGCAGCGGTCAAATTGGCTTACGACAGGTTGCTGCTCAGAAAAATGATTCTTGAACACGAGAAAGGCAATCTCGAACTGGCCGAAGAAATTTTCCGGAAAGCGAGTCTCAGGTTCCAGGCCGGAGATGTGGCTCAGCTCGAAGTACTTCGGGCGGAAGTCGAATTGGCAAGAGCGGAAGCGACAATGACGGATTCTGAAAATGAGCTGGACGTCACCACCGCCGAATTGAATACGCTTCTGGCCAGAGACATTCACGAACCGATAGAAATGACAGAAGAACTGGAATATCAATACATCGAGATCGACCCGGAGACACTTAAGGATTCAGCGCTAATGTACCGGCCGGAACTCAAAGGCGCCAGAGCAGGCCTGGTTGCGGCAAGGAATGACAAAATCCTGGCATCCACGTCTTTCCTGACTGACGTAAATATCGGCATTTTCAGACAGAGAATCAGGGCCGGTGCTTTTTCCGACGACTACTGGCGAGCAAAAATTTCTTTCGAGTTGCCTTTCTGGGCTCCATTCAGCCTGCGCGGCAGGATCATGGAAAAATCCTCAGAATTGAGGCGTGATGAAGCGGCTTTGGAAGAAGCTGAGAGGGCCGTTTTTCTGGAGATCGAGCGATCAGTCCACGCCCTGAACTCCGCTTTCAAGCAAGTCGAGCTTTACCGAGATAGAATCGTGCACGAGGCGGAACAGGCTTATGGATTTGCCGCCAAGAGCTATGAGGAAGGCAAGGCCAGTTATCTCGAACTGCTGGAAGCCCGAAAAACTCTAACGGATTCCAGAATCGAATATTCGCAGAAACTGTACGACTACCGAGCCGCCATGACCAGGCTGGAACTGGCCTCGGGCTATCCTTTGTTTGAGAACAATTGATCGAAAGGAATATAAAGATGTCTACCCGAAGTATCTTCAAAGCTCTGATTATCTTTCTGGCGGGAATCGCTGCCGGCTGGCTGTTATTTGAAATTCGAGGAAGCCGGGAAACCGGGCACGGCCATAGCGCTGATCCGGCAGAATCGCAGGCTCATGTGGAAAGTAATCTAATCATGCTGGATAAAGCTCAGCTTGATCAATTCAAAATCCGGCTTGCCACGGTCGGACCGGGAAATATCAGCGAGTATGCAGATTTGCCCGGAGAAGTAGTTGTGGATCCGGATCGCCTGTCTCACATCCTGCCCAGAGTGCCCGGCGTTGCCGTGAAAGCCATGAAAAAGCTGGGCGAACCCGTAAGCCGTGGCGAAGTCCTGGCTATATTGGAAAGCCGGGAGCTTTCAGACCTCAAGTCGGCTTACCTGGTTGCAAAGGACAGGCTGGTTCTGGATGATAAAACATTCAGTCGCGAAGAAACGCTCTGGATAGAGAAAATTTCTTCTGAAAGGGAGTACCTGGTGGCGAAAAGAGCGCGGGAGGAAGCGGCGATCGAGCTTCATTCCGCCGAGCAAAAACTGGCATCACTGGGTTTCGACCGCAGTGAGCTGGCCTCCATGTCGTTCGAACAACAAAGCCCGCTGACCGAATACCGGATGACCGCGCCTTTCGATGGAACCGTAATCGACAAACATATATCCATTGGTGAATCCCTTTCCACCGAATCGGTCGCCTTCCTCATTGCCGACTTGACCTCGGTCTGGGTCAATCTGAGCGTCTTCCAGAATGAGCTCCATTTAGTGCGCAGAGGCCAAAGAGTGGAAATTTCGACTGCTGATAGCAGTCTTACCGCTGAAGCCCTGATTGACTATGTAGGCCCGATTATCGGGGAAGAGACCCGGACCGGTCATGCACGGGTCGTGCTGGACAACCGCTCAGGCAGCTGGAAGCCGGGTATGTTCGTCAATGCCAGGGTTCTGGTTTCAGCGCGGGAGGCGGAAGTGGTTGTACCGGTATCGGCCCTGTTTGAATTCGAAGGCAAGGATTGCATTTTCGTGCAGACTGACGGTGGATTCGAACCTCGTCCGGTGGTTACTGGCCAGCGCAACGGCAAGCTTGTCGAGGTGATTTCCGGTGTCGAAGCCGGAGAAATGATTGTCGCAGAAGGCACATTTACGCTTAAGTCCGAGCTGAGTAAGGCTGATTTCGCCGGAGAAGTTCACGGTCATGAATAATTCGAAGTCAATGAGGTGAATCGTGTTCGACAGACTCATAAAATTTTCCTTGAAAAACCGCCTTCTTCTGGCCGTGGTTGCCGTGGCCTTAGTCGGTTATGGTTATTACAGCTACAGCAAACTGCCGGTAGACGCTTTCCCGGACGTCTCTCCCAACCTGGTTCAGGTGTTTACAGAAACCGAGGGGCTTGCACCCGAGGAAGTGGAAACTTACGTCACCTACCCGGTGGAAGTGGCCATGAACGGCTTGCCCGGCTTGAAGGAAATCCGCTCCGTGTCAAATTTCGGCCTTTCTGTGGTGAACGTCTATTTCGAAGACGAGATCGACATTTACTTCGCCCGTCAACTGGTGAACGAAAGACTGCAGGAGGCCAGGGAGCAGATTCCAGAAGGATTCGGCAATCCGCAGATGGGACCGATTTCCACAGGTATGGGCTTGATACTTTTTTACTATCTGGAAGATACTACCGGCAAGCGCTCTCTGGAGGAACTGAGGATTATCCAGGACTGGCTGATCAAATACCACTTACAGACAGTGCCAGGGGTCACCGAAGTGCTCGGTATAGGCGGTTACGAGCGGCAATTCCAGGTGATAGTCGATCCGGACGGACTTCTGCGCTATGGCGTTACTCTGTCGGAATTGATCGAGAGGATAAAGCAGAACAACCTCAATACCGGCGCCCAGTTCATCGTGAAAAACGATGAAGAGTTTGTAATCCGCTCGGTGGGGTTGGTCACCGGCGTAGCTGACTTGAAGATGATTGTGATGAAGTCCGTGGATGGGGTACCGGTCTATCTGGGCGATATGGCCGAAATAAAAACGGGAGGGGCTGTCAGGCGAGGTGTGCAAACCCGCAACGGCATAACCGAAGTCGTATCGGGACAGGTGATAAAACTATTCGGCTCCAACTCATCGGTCGTGATAGCCAGAGTTGAGGAAAAGCTGAAAGAGATCAACCGCATCCTGCCGGAAGGCATCCGGATTGTCCCCTATTACGATCAGAAAACTCTGGTCGAGGAGTGCGTGTCGACTGTGGTCAGCGCTTTATTCCAGGGCATCCTGCTGGTTGTCGCCGTATTGTTCTTTTTCATGGGTTCGATCAGGCCCAGTCTGGTAGCTGCTGCCGCCATTCCTTTTTCGGTACTCTTCTCTTTTATCCTGATGCGGTATCTGGGGATATCAGCCAATCTCATGTCGCTTGGCGGCGTGGCTATTGCCATCGGCATGATGACGGACGGGGCGGTAGTGCTGGTTGAAAACACAGACCGTACTATGGAGAGTTTGCCCCTGGGCGACAGAAAAGAGGCAGTTTCACAAGCCTCAAGAGAGGTAATTCGGCCGGTAGTTTTTGCTATTTTAATAATCGTGGTCGTCTTTTTGCCATTATTCGCCCTTCAGGGTGTCGAAGGCAAGACTTTCCGGCCTCTGGCCTATACAGTGGCTCTGTCGATGTTCGGCTCGATCATTTTTGCCGTATTTTTCGTGCCGGTTCTGGCCTCGCTCCTGATGAAAGGAGGCTCTTCAGGCCGATTGAAAAACCGGCTAATGAAATTGGAAAGCAGGATTGAAGAAATTCTGGTAAAGGCTGTCGTCTATTTCGTCGGCCACCGCCAGCGCGCAGTATGGCTGGTTACAGCCTTACTGATAATTGGTGTAATCGGACTCTCCCGCCTCGGTTCCGAATTTACCCCTGAACTTCAGGAGGGGACTTTAGTCCTGAGAACGACCATGGCGCCATCCATCTCACTGGAAAAAAGCAAGGAAACAGCCCTGGTGATTGAGCGTAAGCTGATGGAAATACCGGAAATTACGGAAGTCGTCACCCGAATCGGCAGAGGTGAACTTGGCGCTCATACCGACCCGGTTAACAACGCCGAAACTTTTATAAGATTGAAGCCCCGTTCCCTGTGGCAAACTGCCGACAATCAAGAGGACCTGGAAAGAGCGATTCGCGAGCACCTGGGAGAAATTCCTGGGATTTTGCTGAACTTCACCCAGCCGATAGCGATGAACATCGACGAGCTGCTGGAGGGGGTGAGAGCTGAACTGGCGATAAAGCTTTTCGGCGACGATCTGGACACGCTTAAATATTACGCGGACGAGATCGCAGGCGTGGTTTCCAGCGTGCCAGGCGCAGAGGATGTCCAGCCGGATCAGGTGAGCGGCGCTCCCCAGCTGCTGATACGAATAGACAGACAGGCAATTGCCCGCTACGGAGTAAATATATCCGAGGTGCAGGAGGTTATCCGCGCCGCCGTGGGAGGAGTGACCGCTTCGCAGATTCTCGAAGGGGTAAGGCGCTTCGATATACTAGTCCGCTATCCCGAACAGTACCGCGCCGCCAAAGATGACATTGCCAGAATATTGATAATGCTTCCCAGCGGCTTGCGGATACCGCTCGGCCAGCTCGCAACCCTGGAAGAGGTGGTTGGGCCAAGACAGATAACCCGGCAGAATAACCAGCGCTTTATTTCAGTCCAATGCAACGTAGTCGGGCGGGATATCGGCTCTTTTGTCGAAGAGGCGACGGAACGTATCATGCGCGAAGTGGACCTGCCCGCCAGTTACCTGCTCAACTGGGGCGGTACTTTCCGGCTTCAGCAGGAAGCAAACCAGCGGTTGGTCTTAATAGTGCCGGTTACTCTGATACTAATCTTTTTCCTGCTTTACATGAATTTCGGTTCAATGAAATGTTCCTTGCTAATTCTAATGAATATACCCTTCGCCTTGGTGGGTGGAGTGGTGGCGCTCTGGCTCAGCGGCCAGAACTTATCCGTGCCTTCATCGGTGGGTTTCATTGCCCTGCTCGGTATAGCCGTTCTAAACGGAATTGTGCTGGTAACGTACATCAATCAGCTTGTCAAAGAAGGCAGACCAGTGCAAGAAGCATCGGTAACCGGTACCCGTCGCCGGATCAGGCCCGTGCTGATGACAGCAGCCCTTACTGCACTCGGTCTTTTGCCTCTGCTGTTCTCACATGGGACTGGAAGTGAAGTTCAGAAACCACTCGCTACTGTAGTCGTCGGCGGCCTGATTACATCGACAGCGCTGACTCTTCTGGTTCTGCCCGCCCTGTATAAATGGTTTGTAAATTCGGAGAGCCGATGATTATTCCTTTAATGACGCTACGGAATACTTCATGCCTCCACCATCCCCTTCTTGGCGTTCCATCTTACGAACTTGCCGGTCTTGCAGGACAGGTTCACCAGGTGGGCCACGTTCACCGCGTTCACCCCAAAACGGATGTCTTCCACCGGCTTTTTGCCTTCCCGGACAGCATCATAAAAGTTACGCAGATGGGCCTGCGTACTGTCCTCGCCGCCTTCCGCGGTAAACTCCACCGGCGCTGAGGCTTTCGGCACCCCGGCGCGCGGGCTCAGGCTGTCGTCCAGGTCCATGATCTCTTTGATTTTCTCCACGGCGTCGCTGGCGTAGCTGTGGGTCGAATAGGAAAAATTTTCACGGGCCGGTTCGTAGTAGAACGTGAACGAATCGCCCCTGAACTCCAGGGTTCCCTCCGTGCCGTAAAAGGTCAGCTCCGGGCCGCGATGGCCGTTGTTGACCGTGGTGGTCAGCTTGAGCATGAACCCCTGCGGGTAGGTCGCCAGTGCGGCAATCTGATCGGGGACTTCGCGGTAGTCCTTCCAGAGGTAGATCGCGCCGAATCCGCACACCGTTTCGGGCGCCTCCACCCCCATCAGGTAATGTGTGGCGCTCACCAGGTGAACGAACAGGTCGGTGGCCAGCCCGCCCGAATAGTCCCAGAACAGCCTCCACTGGAAGAAACGCCTGGGGTCCCACTCCCGCGAGGGCCCATCGCCCAGGAACCGCTTCCAGGCGACGGTCTGCGGCGAGGCATCCGGCGGGATCGGGTAGTAACAGGCCGACTGGGAATTCTGCCGGTAGATTTTGGCGTCCACCATCACCACCTTGCCCAGCCTGCCGCCGGTGATGAATTCCCGCGCTTTTTCCGTGCATTTCATCGACAGGTACTGGCTGCCCACCTGCACGGTCCGGCCGCTTTTCTCCACGGCCTGGATCATTTCGGCCCCGTCTTCGAGCTTATGGGTCAGGGGCTTTTCGATGTAAACGTGCTTGCCGGCGGACAGGGCATCCAGCAGGACTTTCTTGTGCTGATGGTCCGGCACCGCGGCCACCACGCAGTCGATGTCCTTTCTCTCCAGCACCCGCTCGTATTCGCCGCAGGTTTCGATACCGTTGCCGGTGAGTTCCCTGGCGCGGGTGAGGTGCCCGGTGTAGAGGTCGCAGGCGACCACGGTTTCGATCCCCCTGACCTTCCGGCTGGCTTCCAGGAGTTCGGTGCCGCGTATACCCACGCCGATAAAACAGACCCGCAAGCCGGCGGGCAGGGGGCCGGTGGCATCGTTGATCTGGGCGCCGAGCTTTTGTGTGGCGCCGGCCGCAGCCGCGGCGGTCGCCAGAAGCGACGACTTTTCGAGGAACTCCCGGCGGGTGATTCTGCGCTTGCCGTTCATTTCTTCCTCCCGAATCCGTAAATTAGGTGTATGCACACTTAACTGCTAAACCTCACCACGCTCCCGAATCCATGTCCTTGAAAAGCCGGGTGGCGTTGAGGTAGTAGACCTTCTGCAGCACCTCGTCCGGCAGGTTCAGCCCGTAGTTCATCCACCAGGCGGCATCCGGCACCCGGAAAAACTCGTCCTCGGTCTCCAGCAGGCGGAACCAGCCGCGGTACATTTCCTCGCTGGGCCCCAGGTCCGTGCCGAAAAGGATGCGGTCCTGGTAGCGGATGAAGAACTTGCGCGCGGAATAAGGCTGGCGGCCGAGGTCCCAGCCCCTGGCCGAAATGTCTATGTAATAGTTGGGGAAGAGGTCCAGCAGCCGGCCCACTTCGCCCAGGTCGTGGGAAAGGTTGCCCACGTGGCAGCCGATGAAAATCGTGTTGGGATGCTTGGCCACCGCCCGGTTACGCGTAGCCATGATTTTCGCCTTGGGCCAGATTCCTTCCTTGCCGAAAACGTTCCAGTGAGCGCCGGAGATGCCGAGCTCGCTGGCGGCGGTGAGCGGGTGGTAACAGTCCTCCATGTCGCTGGTGTGGATGGACACCGGCATGCCCAGCCGTCCCGCGGTTTCCAGGGCCAGGTCCCAGCGCGGGTCGTCGATGTTCACTCCTTTAGTGCCTTTTTCCCGGTCTCCGCCGAACCCCCGGCCCATGTCCTTGTACTCGCCCAGCCCGCGGGCGCCCTTGCGAAAAGCCTCTTCCACGGACCTGGCCGCACGCATCGGGTAATCTTTTGCTTCGATATCCCGATCGTCGATCCGCGCCCACACCTGGAAGTGATCCGGGTATTTGCCCAGGTAGTCGGCCAGCACGCTGTCCAGCTTTTCGCCGTAGCCGCCGGAGAGGACCACCACTTTACGCACGTTGCAGGCCCTCATCATCTGCACCCAGCGGTGGATGTCATCGCCCTGCAGGTAGGAATGGCTGTGAGCGTCGATCACCGGGAAGCGCGCCCTCAGCACGGTGTGGACCGGCACTTCGAGCCGGCTTTCCGGGTGGAA
>JAZDIG010000485.1:0-3627 GCA_043805105.1 Candidatus Glassiibacteriota bacterium
GATTACTACGTGCTGGACGGCAACGCCGCGTTCTTCGTGGGCGCCAGGCATGGCAGGACCTATCGCCTGGGACAGGAGCTCGAAGTGATACTTGCCGCCAGCGACCCGGACACCAGAAGAATCGATTTCGTTCCGGCCCGCAAGTCCGAGGTTTCCGCCACTAATAAAAGTAAAAGCAGGAGAGCCAAAAGAAAGTGAACTTCGAACAGACGGGAAAGCCAGGAGAAAGAGACGATCAGGAGCAGTCCGGCTTCGAGCCTCAGGAGGACGGACCGGCCGATCCCGCGGAATCGGCCGCGGCGCAGGGCCAGCGGATAGTCTACGAGGATGAGCTGCGGCGGGCCTGCAATAAGAGAGCACTGTCCGCCGAAGAGGAAAAGAGGTGGCTCGCGATCCGGCGCACCCTGCCGATCAACCGCTGGATCAACCGCTCCCGGACCGACAAGCCGGGTAAGGGAAAGCTGAAAGACCTCAAAAAGGAGATCGAGCGTTACCTGGCGATCTTTACCGAGGAGGCCGGCGGGCAACCGTTCGATCTGGACATGGACCGGAATTATTACCGGGCCGCGATCAACCTGCTGAGCCGCTACGACCCGGGTGATGTCCCGGGTGAAAAGGACCGGCATCTGCTCACCGGCCTGATGGTGATGGTGGATTACAAGGATGCGAAGCTGGCCCTGCAGATTCTGGAATCGATCGTTTGAAGGCCTGCGTTCAGGCTTGAACGAAAAAGGCAGGCTGCCCGGGCAACCTGCCTTTTTTCCGTTCGATTATAACTTTGCTTCAGACCTTGCCGGCTTTCACCTTTTCCACGTGTAGCGCCAGCCGCGACTTGTAGCGGTCGGCGGTGCGCCAGTGGAGCACACCGGCTTTCACATTCTTGTCGATCGTGCTGATGACCTGGGGCAGGAGGCTGATGGCGGCGTCGTAGTTGGTTTCTTTCCTGAGCTTCTTGATCCAGGTGCGCATGTTCGCCCGGCGTTTGCGGTTTCTTTCGTTGCGGACCAGGTTGGTCTTCATCCGTTTGATCGCGCTCTTGACAGTTGGCAAGTTCAATCCTCCGTAATATTTACTGAAAACCGACTATTTCGTTTTTCCCGGTTGTTTTGCGGTGGTTAAAATAATAGAATAAAAAGAAATGTCAATGATTTTCAAGCCTAATGCACTTGATTTCAGGCTGTTAGGTTTCATCCTGGCCTGGCTGCCGGGCTTTGCCGGGAGCCTGGTTTCCGCCCCGGCCGCCGAAGAATATCTGGTGGCCGGACGGGAACCGGTGACAGTTTACTACAGCCCGGCCGATGAAAAAGTGGCGCTGGCCTATCTGGATTGGGCCGAGGCGTGGGTTCCCCGGCCTGAATGGATGCGGGGGAGACCGTTTTCGAGGCTGGAGATCTGGGTCGCTCCTTCGTTGGGCGAGTTTCACCGGCTCACCGGCGGCCTCCTCCCGGAATGGGGCGTGGCCTGCGCGCTGCCGGAGGATGCCGAAGTGATAGTGCGTTCGCCCAGGATAGTCGAGCTGTGGCGGGAGGAGCCGCGCGAGGTGCTGAGCCACGAGATCGCCCACGTCTTCCTCTATCAATTCCTGGGCGGAGCCGAGGTTCCCCGCTGGTTCCACGAAGGTTTCGCCCTCTACTGCAGCCGGATGTGGGACCTGGACGACTTCCTCGATTTTTCCGTGGCCCTGCTGCTGGGCCGGACGTTCACTCTCGACCAGCTGAAGGACGGCATGCCCGCGGATGAGGATGCGGCGCGGCGAGCATACTTGCAGAGCTATACGGTGGTCGAATACATGTTCACTTACTGGGACCCGCTCCAGCAGGAGCTTCTGTTCCGGAGCTGGCGGGCCGAGGGGGATCTGGATCGGGCCCTGCGCAACAGCCTCGGCCTGACACTGGCCCAGTTCGAGGAGCGCTGGGCCGGCTGGGCCGGCGTGCGCTACGGCTGGCTCAAACTCGTTACCAGCGTCACCCTGCTCTGGATTGTCGCGGCGGTTCTGTTCCTGGCCGTGTACGTGATCAAGCGCCGGAAATTCCGGCGGAAGCTGGGCGAGATGCGGCTGCGGGAAGAGGAAGCCTGGCGCAGGACTCTGCCCGGCGTATTCACTCCGCCGCTGCCGGATGCCGACAGTCAGCAAGCAGACTGGAAACCGGACAACGGCCCCGTGAATGGCGAAGAGCGGGAAACTCGATAAAACGTGAGGTCCGCATAAAATTCTGTAACCGGATTTGAGGCCCGTCTGTCATAGCAGTGGAACCCAATAGCCGCCACATTGGCAACCGAACAGATGAATCAGGATAGAGAGCTTGTCGAACGGATACTCGGTGGAGAAAAAGACAGGTTCGGCGTTCTGGTGGAAAAATACCAGCGACAGCTCTACCGTTTTCTCCGCGGCATGAGCCTTGACCACGATGAAGCTGCCGATGTTCTGCAGAATGCGTTCATCCGGGCCTACGAAAAGCTCGATACCCTGCGTGGCGGCGAAAGGTTCCGGGTCTGGATTTATTCGATTGCGGCCAACCAGGCGCGCAATTACTTGAGGGACAAGGCGCGGGTCATTCCATTGACAGGGGACGGCCTGCCTGAGCTGGAGGAAGATCGGGAGGCGGAGGTGGACCGGGAGAAGCTGGGTGAGCTGGTCTGCCGCGCCCTCGACGGCCTCACCGGGGAGCAGAAGATGGTGGTGGTGATGAGGATTTACAATGAAATGCCGTTCAAGGAAGTGGCGGAAAGCTGCGGGATGACAGTCAGCAAGGCGAAAGTGACCTACCATCGAGCCATGAAAACTCTCAGCCGCTGGCTGACCCCGGCGGCAGACAGGCTCGGATTCAGCAGCCAGGAGTTGCCGAAATGAAATGCCCGTTGGATGAAATCACTCTGATCGATTACCTCGAGGGCGAGCTGGATACGAAGGATGCAGCCAGCCTGCGGCGGCATCTCGAAGTCTGCGCCGCTTGCCGGGATACCTGCCGGGAGATTGCCGGAACGAGGCGAGTACTGGCTGAACACTGCCGCACGTCCGGCCAGGCGCCCGAGGGATTCTGGGAGGAAAACCTGGCTGCCGTGGCCGCTGCCACCTACGGCAAGCCCGAAGGAGACGTAAGTCACAGCGGTTGGAGAGATTACACCGCCGGCCTGCGCTGGCTGGCCGCCGCCGCGATAGTGGTGCTTGCGCTGGTGGGTTCTTTCCGGCTTGGCCTGTTCGAAGCCAGGCAGCCGGGTCAGCCTCTGCAGGTGGCGCAACAAAGCGGCGATGAGCGGGTTCAGGTGCTGATCGACTCGCTCTACCTGCTGGCCGAAACCGCTCACCGCTACAACATGGCCGCTTCCACGCTGCAATCGATAGAGAGCCTGACCGCGGCCGGCGAGGAGACCCGTCTCCAGGACGACCTGGCCTATCCAGCCGGGAGAGTCTACGATCAATTGCTGGACCTGGAAGATGACCAATTGCAACAGGTGCTCTACGTACTGGCGAGCCGATAAGACTTTAAAAATCAATTCTTATAAGGAGTTAGTGATGACCAGGATGATAAGTACCATTCCGCTGCTGCTGGCCCTGGTAGCCAGCCCGCTGGCCGCGGCGGCCTCCGGTTCAGGCGCCGCCAAGGCTCCCGCCGATTCGTCTCACCT
>JAZDIG010000486.1:0-8238 GCA_043805105.1 Candidatus Glassiibacteriota bacterium
GGCAAGGTCGAGGCCGGCCGCATGACCTGGGAGGGCAGCCTGACCGACCGGGGCAATCCCGGCTTTTTCCTCTGGATGGCGCGCAACCGGCTGAATTTTTTCTGGAGCACGGAAAAAGACTGGAAGCTCATGAAAAAATTCGGCATCCGGCTCACTTTCGGCGAACACACCACCTATTTCGATCTGCTCCGGCCGGATAAGCCTTACCCGTACAACCATCCCCGCTTCAGGCTCGACGAAGACCTGTCCGCCGATCCCTACCCGGTCAGCCCGGAGTACGCCGGGGACGCCGACCATGATGGCCGCCTGTCATACAGCGAGGCCCATCCGGAATGGTACGGCCTGACCGACCAGGGCAAGCGCTTCTTTCCGCAGTCCACTTTTGGTACGAATTACTGTTCAGCCAGCGAGTCTGGAATCGCGGAGCTGGTGAAAAACATCATCGCCTGCCTGCGGGACGGCGAGGGTTCCAATGCGGACATTTTCAGCTTCTGGCCCCTGGACGGCGGCGAATGGTGCCGCTGCCCGCTGTGCATAGCCCAGGGGACGAACGAAACCGACAAGCTGCTCGACCTGGTCTACAAAATCCGCAAAGGCCTGCACCAGGCTTACCTGGACAGCCGGCTCGACCGCGACATCCCGGTGCACAGCCTGATCTACGTCCAGACCGAAGTCATGCCGTCCAGGGAGCTCCCGGCGGATTTCGATTACCGCAACACCGCGCTCACCTATTTCCCGATCGACCGCTGCTACGCGCACGCTTTCGACGATTCCCTGTGCACGGAGGTGAACCGGCGCTACCTGGAGATCCTCCGGAACTGGCGCTCCGCTGACTGCAAGTACAAGGGCCGCCTCTTCCTCGGCGAATACTACAACATCTCCGGGTTCAGGGACCTGCCCCTGGTGTTCAAGAGCACCATGGCCCGCGACCTCCCGCTCTACATCGGCTCCGGGATCAGTGGGTTCCACTACATGCACACCTCGACTGCTCACCTGGGAGTCCGCCGCCTGATCAATTACCAGATGGCCCGCCTGCTGTGGAATCCCGGCCTGGATGCCGAAAGCCTTTTGGCGGAATACTACCGCGACTTTTACGGTCCGGCCGCCGGACAGATGAGGTCTTTCTACGACCGGCTCGAAATAACGGTGTCCAATGTCAAGGCCTGGCGCTATTACCTCCGGCCGCAGCTCAACGCCGTGGCCCTGGGCCGGGCCGATTCGGTCTTCCCGATCCCGGTCATGCCCCGGCATCTGCACTACGAGGCGTATCAGCCGGACACCGATGACGGCCTGGACTGGCAGGAGATGATGACCCGGCTCGGTGAATGCCGGATTGTCATCGATAAAGCGCTGGCGGAAGAGCTCCCTCCGGCGGTGCGGGCCAGAATCGAGGAGGATGAATACGGCTTCCGGTACCTCGAAGCGAGCCTGGGCTTTTTCGACAGCCTGATTTCACTGCTGCGGCTACCGGCTGGGGAGGTGGAAAAGGGAAAAGAGATTTTTACAAAAGCCGAAAACTATGCCGGAGTTCTGAAAAATTACCGGATCAAGAGCCCGGCCCTGGGAGTCAAAAACGCCTGGGAAGCCACCGGCCTCGGCCCGGCCTACGACAAGTTAGCCGCCCGGTACGGCAAGTCAAGTGAAAGCCAGGGGAATTAAAAGCGGAAATGATTGAATGGGATGGCCGACACGGCACTCTTCCTGATCCGGACTATTCGCAAATTGCCGCAAAACTTGTAGGGGCCCCGATTCATCGGGGTATCCGCCCGTTGTTCGGAAATTTCTCGAGGGTAATCGGGCTCACCCGCGTGCGCTCTTGGCCGGGGCAGGGAGGATCAGTGACATCCGTCTTAATCCGTGCAATCCGTGATTCTGAACCACGGATACCCCACCAAGCTCTCAAAAAAGGCGCCCCTGCTCAGAACCGGATAAATTTCGTTTTCATGAATAATACAAGCCGAAATCTGTACACAGGCTGGGAGGAAACGCTCAAAACTTGAATACCAGGTCGATATAGGGAAAGCCGGGGAAGATGGCATCTTCGTCGAGTATGTTGAAAAAGGCCAGGTCGACACTCAGGTCTTCGCCCATCAGCCGGATCCCATAAGAGACTAGCGGCGCCTCCCCTCCCGGAATGATCCAATTCTCAGTCACGAACGCCAGCCGCCGGGTCAGGCGCTTTTCCCCACCGATCATCACCATCGGCTTTTCGGCTAAACTCCTGCCCACGAAACCGTAGCCCAGGCCCGCCGAAATACTTCCGTCCGGCGTGCCGAAAGTCCCCAGGCTGTAGAGCACTCCCACCACCTGCGATTCATCCGGGATTTTCAATACCAGCGCTCCGGCCGCCAGATGCAGGTTACCGATAGACTTAATCCCCACCTTGGGGGTCAGGTAAAACAATTGCTCATCCAGGCCGACCCCGGGGAAAATCGACATCCCGCCGCCGAGCGTGACTCTGTCCGTAACTCCCACAGTCAACGCCGGGAAGAACAGCTCGTAATCGGCAAAATAACCCTCGCCCCTTTTCAGCAGACGGGCGGTCGGGCCGAAATAAAGCCGGGTAGCGTTCGGATTTGGGAACCAGTACTGCCCGTTCCGGATAGTCGAGGCAGGCACTTCCCGGATTTTCCGGATGGATTCGACCGGTATTTTCAGCTCTCCCAGCTTAGTCTGGAAGCTGATCTCGCTCGCGCCGACTGCGGAAATCCTGCCGATCAGGGTAGACCCGTCTTTCAGGGTCAGGATCTGGGTCTGGTCCTCTGGAGGGATTTTTAACGCTTGCTTTAGATCCGGGCTGTCTGCGGCCCAGGCCTGCCCTGCCGATATAATAAGAAAACCGGCGCAAAGACCGGCAATTACCAGAGTCGATATTTTTTTCCGGATGGACATAGCCTTGCGTCCCGGGAAAAAGATTTATTTTCGCAGGGTGAGAATTCCTATTCGCCTTTCATTTTTTCCTTCAGATACGGCCCGTATTTCTTGTCCAGAACCAGGATGTGGTTGATCAGCCAGTCCTGCAGGAAATCTTTCACTTCACCGGCCAGGCGGATTTTATCATCCGCGGATTGGGCTTTGAACCTGGCGACCTTCGCCTTGAAATCCCCGTGCTCCTTTTCCTGCTTGTTCAACCCCGGGTAGCCGTACTTGGACAACATATACTCTTCTGAAGTGAAATGGAAAACCACATACACTTCCAGCATCGTAAGCACGTAACCGAGGTTTTTCAGGTCCCCGCTTTCAATCGAGACGGACAGATCGTCCAGGAGCTTGAAAAGCGATTTATGCTGATCGTCCATTTCTTCTATTCCGACACTGTATTCGTCTTTCCAGATGAACATTGCCTGCCTCCGGTGGAATTTTCCTGCTCAGCGGAATTTTACCAAATATACTCCGGATAGCAGGGACGGTCAAAAGAATTAGAAAATGCGTGGGGAAATCTGGGGCGGACTCATGGAACGAGGAGATTCTGCACCAAAAAGGGTCCGCGAAAAGCTTCCGCAAATCCTTTCACAATGGTGGTCATTGTATCAAAAAGTTCGGACGCATTTCCAGCAGAACCCTGACTGATTGAACGCGCCTCGCCGCGCTCGGGGACTCGCGCGGGCAAACCAGCCCCGCCGTTTTAGGAGAAATTATAAAACGGCTGGGCTGGCTCCCTCTAATTCACTATACGGAAAAGGGCTTATTTAGAAGTTCCGGCTTTCGCCAAGAAGATTTATTAGAATTTCCTGTTTCCACAGATAACGATAAATACATATTGACAAACGATAAGCAATAGATTAAGCTGTAATTATTACTATAACCAAAAATCATCTATGAAAAGAAGCTCAACAATATTTCTTCAGGTAGTCATTTTGCTCATCGGCATCGGCGCTCTTGCCCTTATGCTTTGGGAACCCCACATTGAGGGCAGGAATGCGCATGCCACGCTCTTTGAGATTTACTTCAAAGATCCATTTTTGGCGTATGCGTATATAGCGTCCATTCCGTTTTTTGTGGCGCTCTATCAGGCATTCAAGGTATTGGGATATGCCGGACAAAATAAGATTTTCTCGCAACCGGCCGTGAAAGCTTTGCGGACTATAAAATATTGTGCGATAGCTATTATCGGTTTTGTCGCGGTAGGAGAAATCTTCATTATGCTAGGCAACTCAGATGACCGGTCAGGCGGGGTTTTCATGGGCATTCTCATCACCTTCGGTTCGATCGTGATTGCTACCGCAGCGGCGATGTTTGAACGGATTTTGCAAAACGCCGTGGATATAAAGTCCGAGAACGACTTAACGGTGTAACGAGACCAACATGGCAATCATCATTAACATCGACGTCATGTTGGCGAAGCGGAAAATGAGCGTCACCGAGCTTGCCGAGAAAGTCGGCATCACAATGGCTAATATTTCCGTGTTGAAAAACGGCAAAGCAAAGGCGATCCGTTTATCGACTCTGGAAGCAATCTGCAAGGCGCTCAAATGCCAACCCGGAGATATTTTGGAATACAAGTAGAACTGAATTCTGACGCGGCGACGCAAACCAAAAATTTCCTTTCCATTTCTTTTCCGCGTCGCGGCGGAGGGGTGGGGGGAGGAGCCGCAGAAAAAATGCAAGGAAATTTTTGGTTTGCTTCGGCGCTCTCCACAAGGAAAATATATCCGCTTGACATATATCCGCCACGGATATATACTCGCAGTATGGCAAACAATAAAGCCAACACGCCCCTCACTCCAGCGGTGCTTCATATCCTTCTTGCGCTCTCCACGAAAGAGCGTCACGGCTACGGAATCATGAAGCAAGTTGAGGCGGATTCGCAGGGAAAAGTGAACATGGGGCCGGGAACGCTCTACGGCTCTTTAGGCCGAATGATTGAGGCCGGGTTGATACGCGAAAGTGATAAAAAGATAGACCCCGAAATGGACGATGAGCGCCGCGTTTACTACAAAATCACCAGCCTCGGCCAAAAGGCACTCGCGGCGGAATTGGAGCGATACCGCGAGGTCGTGGCGGTCGCCAAACAGAATCGGCTTTCGCCGAACACTTACGCCTATGTCATATGAACACTCTATCGCGCGATACCGAAATCTCTACGCAAAACTGCTTCGTTTCTATCCGAAGCCGTACCGCGAACGCTTCGGCGAGGGAATGGAGCAAACGTTCAACGATCTTCTCCGAGAGCGCGCAGGAGAAGACAGAGGATTATTTGACTGCGCTCTCTGGATGTTCGTCGAGACATCCGCAGGAATTATTAAAGAACAATTAAATTATATTTCTATGCAAAAAAGCATTATCCGTGTAGCGCTCGTGACGGCGGGCATATTACTGATTCCATTTTTTGGGAACATTTATGTCGATGGATGGAACTGGCACTGGTACACTTTCGTTTTAGCCGGTACCCTCCTGTTCGGTGCCGGTCTTACGTATGAGTTTGTAGCAAAGAGGATGAGTAATAAAGCATACAAATTTGCCGTCGGCCTTGCCGTGGGAACGGCATTCATCCTCAGTTGGGGGAACATGGTTCGCGTTAGTGAGAGCGAAAACCCCGCCAACCTGATGTATTACGGAGTGCTCGCCGTCGGCGTCATCGGTGCCCTCATCGCGCGCTTCGAGCCGCGTGGAATGGCACGCGCGCTGTTTGCGATGGCGCTCGCTCAAATGTTGGTCCCCGTGATTGTGCTCATTATCTCGAATCCCGATACCTGGAGTCCGCCGGGTGTGCTCGGTGTGTTTGTATTGAATTCGTTCTTCGCCCTGCTGTTTGTCGGATCGGCTTTGCTGTTTCGACACGCGGCGCGCGAGCACAACTAAGAATCGCCGTTTTGTTTCTTTGTTTCAGGGAGCCAACCCCAGCCGTCTTATAATTTCTCCTAAAAACGGCGGGGGTTGTTGTGCGCGCACTGGGCGGGCGGGGCAAGCACAATCCGGTTAACCGGCAACAAAAAGGGGTTCGCGAATACTTTTCGCAAACCCCTTTACAATTGGTGGAGCTGAGGGGGGTCGAACCCCGGGCATCCTGACAGCCTGACGAAGTGAAGGCTTTTTACCTCTCTCTTTTAGGGAAGATTGTTTACAACCACCTAAGATTAAATCGTCACGTATGGCCCGCCATTCTCACACCGATTAAATTCGCCTCGACGTGAGCGGGCTTGGCTATATGCCGGGGCAGGGCCTGGAAGCGGGCAAAAAGCAACGAATGGACTTATAGAATACGGACTGAACAGGCTGCCGGGCCAGGCATCCAGTCTGGCCCGGCAGCCTGTGAATTGTGAGCTTTGTTTATTGAAATGCGGTTCAAAGAAACTGCCGTTAATTATAGTCAGCCTTTTTGCCGCTGAGTATACCAAGCAGCTCCAGCAGATCAAAAATGTCCGTCTTTCCATCCCGGTTGACATCACCCCGGTAATAGGCGGAAGGGCCGGAGCCACTTTCTTTTACGGTAACTGTCCCATCAGCCGAACTGAATCCGCTAATCGGATTCTGCTGGGCATCGCTGACTTTCAGGTCTTTAATCATCAGTACCACGTCCTGCGGGGAAGCCTGGGCCGAGACAGTTAGGCGGACCCTGAAAACTGCGCCGCTGCCTGCGGCTATCGTCCCTCCGGTGGAGGAATAGGCAATCACCTCCGTCCCGGCGGAAGTGGCGTTGTAGCTTACGGTCCAGCCGGCAGCCCTTCCGGTGACAGTGATATTGGAAACAGTGACCGCTCCGCTGCCGGAACTGAGAGTGAACTGGAAACCCGCCACCGCCGTGGTATTATTAAGCACGAGGTCCAAATCCAGCGAGCTTCCGATGAAACCCTCTCCATTCGAAATCCGTAACGTGTCGCCCGCCGCGGAAGCCTGTATGGTTATCGAGCCATCTGCGGTGGTTACTCCGCCGAGCGGATTCAGACTGGAATCGGCCACCTTGACCCCGGATAAACTCAGGGTTACCGCTCCATACGGAGCCGAGGAGTTCACCAGATATTTCAGTTGCAACACGGCGGCATTGCCGGTTTCGATGTCTGCCCCGGCTTGCGAAAATACCAGCAGGGAAACACTGTCGTCTGCGGCGTTGCTGCTGACAGTCCAGCCTTCCGCTCTCCCCAAGACTCCGGCGCCCACAAATGTCACTCTGCCGGCTGGAGCGGCTTTCACCACGAACTGGAAGCCGCCCACAGCGGCGGAATTGTTCAGTGCCACACTCAGGCTGGCGGTGTCGCCGGCGGCGGCAATCGCGCTACCCAGTGAAATAATAGTTTGGGCGTAGACCGATGAATAAAGGATTAAAACCGGAAATGCCAGCATGGCCATAACACGTTTCATAAATCTTTCCTCCGCTATGAATAAGGTTGAGGAGGAGAAGATTCCCGACTCCTTCCCCTCTCATTTCAGCCCGCTCTTAGGCATCCGGTCTACTTGAGCAGCACCATTTTTCGCGTGCTGATGTAATCCCCGGCTTTCAGGCGGTAGAAATACGTCCCGCTTGCCACGAATTCGCCGTTTTCATTTTTGCCATCCCACATTACTACATGCGTCCCCGCCTGTTCCAGACCATCCGCCAGAATGCGCACCAGGCGTCCCCGGATATCGTAAACCTTGAGGCTGACCAATGGCGTCTGGCCTTCCGGTACCGCGTAAGCAATAATCGTTGCCGGGTTGAATGGATTCGGATAGTTCTGGTTCAGGCCGAAAGCTCTGGGCAGGTTGACACTCCCGCCGCTCTTCCGGGCGATCAGCAGCTCGACATCCTTAATTACGGAATTATCGGCCCCGAGCGAATTCAAGGCGGTCGTTATCTCATCGACGTTCGACAGGTTCATGACCCTGTCGATGGAAGAAGCCAGCATGGTGCCGGACTTTCCGAGTGCGATGCTAAGGACTTTCAGCACGTCGAAAATGTCGATCACGCCATCCGAATTCAAATCGGCCATGGAGAGCTGACTGGAAGTGGGGCTTTGTTTGCCCAAGGCATAATCGATAACCCTAATCACATCGCTGATATCCACTCTGGAATCGCCGGTCAGATCTCCGGCCATCGGTGCCCCGGTCGAATCGGGCAAATCGCCAAGATAGCTCGCACTGGAGAGGAACGTCCAGCCGGCCAGCCAGTTATCCGTGCCGAATGCGCCGCGGTAGCTCACCTGGGTGAAGAAACCGTCGCTCGGCACTGTGGCAAGGTTCTGATAAACCGGGCTTACACTCTTGGGCCGCGGGTCGAGACCCTTATCGGTGGCCCGGCTGATACCACGCAGCAGCGGGTTT
>JAZDIG010000487.1:0-4167 GCA_043805105.1 Candidatus Glassiibacteriota bacterium
TTTCCCCAACCGTAATTCGAAGCCAATTTTCGAACACGGCTTTCATTGGACAGGCGTTGGCAGCCCCACTCTCATGATATATCCGCTCAGGCCGGAAAAAGTGGCGGCAGGCCGGCTTTCTCCGGGATTGGCGACTCTGGCAGGTCTCCCGTTGCTGCTTGCTGGGAAGTTGTGGCGGATTCCATTCGGCCCGCGATATTCCGGGCGGCTCCAGGCAATCGATGGTTTCACTGCAGAATGTTCGTCGTTTCTCGAACGGATCAACCGGTCTAGACCCATAATGCTCGAAAGGTCGGTGGACTACCTGAACTGGCGCTATCCCGGGGCCGTGGGCAGGAAGTACCGTATCCTGAGGGTGCCGGGATTGTGGGAGGCCGGCGGTGGGTACGTGGTCTTCAGGTGCGCCGAGCACGAGGGGACGCGGCTGGGAGTAATAATGGACTTGCAGTTCGATGATCGCCCGTTGCGATCGGTGGGGCGTGAGTTGCTGGAATCGGCGATTGCAGAATTGGCCGATATGAATGTGGACCTTGTACTCGGCCTGGCCACTCCAGGAGACTGCATAACGGCCGTTTTCAGACGCAGCGGTTTTCTGCCCGTCCCCAGGCGTTTCAATCCCAACTCGTTCGACCTGATGATATGGAGCCATGGTCCGCTGGAAGGCGTTCATCTGTTGAACGGTCTGGAAAACTGGGGGATATCTTTCGGCGATATCGATGTTTTTTAGTTTTTTTCTGGTGGGCGGAGTCCAGCCGGCGGGCTGGAGGGTTATTCCTGGACAAAAGGCCGGAAAAATGTTGCATGCGCTTACCATCGACTTCGAGGAATACTACCAGGGGATCCTGACTATCGACCCGGCCGCTTACGCTGACTGGCCGGGACGGATCGAGCGGAACACGGAAAGGGTCCTGGGGCTTTTGGCCGAGTTCGGGGCCAGGGCGACTTTCTTCGTTTCCGGGCACGTGGCCGAAAGATTTCCGCAGGTGGTCCGCCGGGTGGCCGAAGAAGGCCACGAGATAGCCAGCCACGGCTACCGCCACGGCCTGCTCTACGAACTGGGCCGGGAACAAGTGCGCCAGGACCTGGTGCGGGCGGCCGAGGTGATCTGCCCGGCGGCCGGGATCGACCAGCTGGCTGGCTTCCGCGCTCCCTGGTGGTCGCTCACCGGGAAAAACCGCTGGGTCTGGGAAGTACTCGACGAACTGGGCTACGCCTACGACAGCAGTGTCAATCCGATCCGGATGCGCTATTACGGCAACCCAGGCGCTCCGCGAGTTCCCTACCGCGTGGACGGCACAGGCCTGGTGGAAATCCCGCCCTCGGCGGTGGAGTTTTTCGGCGTGCGGCTGCCGATGGCCGGCGGGTTCTACTGGCGGAACTACCCGCTCTGGCTGATCCGCGCCGGGATCAGGCGGCTGGAGAAAGAAGGTTTGCGGGCGGTCTGTATCTTCCACCCCTGGGAGCTCGACCTCGACCAGCCGGCAATCCCCGGCCTGCCGCTCGAACAGCGGCTGATCCATTACGCGGGCCGCCGGACCATGGAGCGGAAAATCCGCGCGGTGCTGTCCGAATTCCGGTTTTCCACGATCAGCCGGGTTTTCGCCGCCGAACTGGCGCCGGAGAGCTGATTCACCTCTCCCACCTCGACAGCGCCTCCAGGTAGTAAAAATCCCCCCAGATGTTGGCCTGGTTCACACCCCGGCCGGCCTGGTAGAAATAGGTGCCGCCGGTGAGCACTCCCTGGGGCCGGCCGGGCTGGCCGCGGGTGAGGTAATTGAGGGTGAGCGAGGCCAGTATCTCTCCGGCGGCCTTCCGGTACTTTTGGGCCTGTGCCGGGTCGTCCAGCAGCCTCGACAGCTCGATCAGGCCGCTGGCGGCCATGCTGCCCGCGGAGCTGTCGCGGGCGTCGTCCGGGATGCCGGGCGCGGAAAAGTCCCAATAGGGCACCCGGTCGGAGGGCAGATGGTCGAGGAACCAGTCTGCCATTTTTATGGCCGTGTCCAGGAAAACCCGGTCGCCGGAGTTGGCGCAGGCCCGGGTAAAGCCGTAGATCCCCCAGCTCTGGCCCCGGCTCCAGGTGCTTTCATCGCTGTAACCCTGCTTGTGGAAATCTCTCACCTTGCGGCCGGTGTCCGGGTCGAACTCCACCACCTGGCAGCTCGAATAGTCCGGCCGGACGTGGCTGATCCGGGTGCGTTCGGCGTGGCTGGTGGCAGCCTTGGCGTACGCTTCGTCCCATGTCATCTCACTGGCCCAATAGAGGTGGTCGAGGTTGATCAGGCAGTCGATGATCACGAAGCGCTTCTGGTCGGGGTCGCCCAGGCGGCCCCAGTTCTGGATGTAACCGGCGGAAGGAATCCAGCGCTGCATCATGCTGGACGCTCCCTGCATACCGACCTCACGCAGACGCTCGTCCCCGGTGAGTCTATATCCCAGGTCGAAAGAGGGCCAGAAGAGGATGCCGACATCGCTGTTGTCGACATCGGTTTTATGGTGCTCCAGCAGCCAGGTGTATTTTTCCGCCTTTTCCCGCCAGAACCGGTCTTTGGTGCGGTCGTACATCAGCCAGAGCAGGCCGCAGAAATAGCCGCCGGTCCAGCCGTCATCGGCAAGCTGCCACTCGCCGTTTTCCGTGCACACCGGGAAGCTTTCCCCCGCCGCCTCGACCGTCCGCCGCAGGCTGGTATCCACCCAGGCGATGGCCCGGGCCTCGAGTTCGGGGGTCAATACCAGGTCCGCGGAGATCGCCGCGCCCGGCCGGCAGAGCCAGACGAGCACGGCGGAAAAAAGCAGGGGAAGAAGGGAGAATCTGGACTGGCGCATGGATATTACCTCGCAGTGGAAGTTCTGAGCGGAGATTTCATTTGAAAAACGATAGAGGCATGGGCCACGGGCTGGTCGCCCGCGTTATCGATGATATCAGTTTGATTTTTCAGGTATCGCCACGTACATCTGGTAGTTGCTCCGGCTGTGCAGTGGCATCTTCTTCATCGGCACGATCCGCTCGGGAGGCGCTGGATGTTCGGCCTGGGTGTAGATCCACATCCGGTCGCGGTCCCAGAGGACCACCTCGTCCCGGCTGTCGCCGGTGATGTCGATCACGTCGCAGCAGAGCGTGGGGTGGCCGGGATCGGTAAAACGCACCACCTGCCGGCCCCAACCGTCGATCATCCCGCCCCGCTCTTCATCCCCCGAGACTAAAATCAGGGCCGTGCCGTCGCCCGACCAGTCGGTGGCGCAGAGGGTGGAGCCGACATAATGCGGCTGGTATTCGCCCAGCTCGCGGCCATCCGAGGCGTGCACGGTGATAATGTTGTGCTCGCCCCAGTAAGTCACGGCGGCGAACTCGATCCCCGGCACATCCGTGCAGAAGTCGCCCACCGCGGCCCGCTGAGCGTGGCCGAGAATCTCCTTGTAGCGCACCTTGCCGGCCAGGTCCGTCGCGATCACGCCCTCTTCACCGGCGCAGAAATAGGCGTGCCGGCCCTCGAAGCAGTTTCCACCCAGCTCGCCGATAAAGCCGGCATCGCTGTGGTCCTGGAAGCCCAGGTCGAAAATCACCCGGCCGTCGTGGTCGAACAGGGTGTAGCCCTGCAGCACCTCGTCCCGGCCGTCGCCGTCAATGTCCTCCACATAGGGGTAATGACCGGCATTGAGGCAGGCGGTCCAGAGTTGTTCGAAATTGCGCGAATAGGCCCAGAGGTTGTTGTAGTCGTCCTTGATCAGGAAGTCGCCCACGCGGCCCGCGCCGGTAAGGTCGGCGAAATGGAGCGCGCCGTCCGGAATCCGCTCCCACTGGTTCTCCGGGTAAAAGCTGTCCGGGTGCTTGGGGCCGCTTTTGGGCGTCGGGACCGATTTCAGCGATTTCCCGGTCCGGCCGTCCAGCACCTCGATCCTGAAATCGTGGCTGAAAACCACCTCGCACCGGCCGTCGCCGTCCAGATCGCAGACCTGGTAGGGCAGGTCAGTAGCGAAAAGCTCGGGGAGGGTGTCGCATTTGCCCCATTGCCAGAGGAGGTTGCCCTCCAGGTCGAAAGCGGCCAGCCCGGCGATATAGCGTCGCAGTGCGCCCTCGCTGCCGTAATGCCGCTGGGCGATCACGAAATCCAGGTCGCCGTCGCCGTCCAGGTCGCCCCAGCGCATCTGCCGGCCGTTGACCGCCAGTTT
>JAZDIG010000488.1:0-4270 GCA_043805105.1 Candidatus Glassiibacteriota bacterium
GCGCGCCGTGGACCTGGCCGCAGTCGAAAGGCTGGCCGGGGAGTATCCCGACCTGCCGATCGTGGTCGTGGGCCTCAATTTCTCCCATCAGACCGGGCTTTTCGGCCTGCTGGACCGGACCGGGAACGTTTTCGCGGAAACATCCCTGCTGCAGGGCTTCGAACAGATCAGCCGGATCTGCCGCAACTGGGGCGCGGGCCGGCTCCTGTTCGGTACCGGCATGCCGGTCACGGCTCCCGGCGCGTCCCGGGCCATGCTGGCCTACGCGGAAATTTCAGAGGAAGAGAGAGTGGCGATCGCTTCCGGCAACCTGGAGCGTCTGCTGGGCCTGGACCGCACGGCGTCGCTGAGCGCCGAAGAGGACCGCTCGCGGATCGTGCTGGATGTCGACCAGGGCCGGCCGCTCGCCCGTATCCCGGTCATCGACCTGCACGGCCACATCGCGCCGCCCGGTTTCGATGGGATCCTGGGCCTGTCACTCGGCCCTCAGGACGCCGATTCGATAGTCAACCGGATCGACCGGGTGGGGATCAGGGCGGTTGCGGTTTCGAGCTGGGAGATCGACGGCGGGGACACAGTGGCCGGCAACTTCGTGGCGGCCGAGGCGGCCGCGAAATATCCGGGAAGAATCCTGCCCTATGCGGCGGTTAATCCCAACTATCCCGAGGACTGGCGGACAACGGTGGAAGAGTTTTTCCGACTGAGGAAATTTTTCGGGTTCAAGCCTTATCCCACCAGCCAGCGCAGGGCAATCAGCGACCCCTCTTACCGCGACATGCTCGAATTCGCCGACCGCCAGGGCCTGCCGATACTCTGCCACCTGGGCTTCGAGCCATTGGCCGGAGTCAGTCCGGGCGAAATCCGCCTGCTCGCGCCGCGCTATCCCCGGGCTCAGTTCCTGCTCGCCCACAGCGGGGCCAGCTACCGGCTGGCAGACACGGTCATCCCGCTGGCCCTCGAATTCGACAACGTCTGGCTGGAAATCAACTACACCTCGGTGCCTTTCGGCATGCTCGCCTACCTGGCCGAACAGGCGGGCACGGAGAAAGTCCTGTTCGGCACGGACACGCCGATGCGCGACCCCTCGCCGATACTCGGCTGGGTGGTCTACGACCACCTGGCGGACAGCCAGCGCGCAGCGATCTTGGGTGGCAACGCCCTGGCCCTGATGGCAAAGACCGGCTTCAGCCTGCCCGGCTGAACGTCAGCCGAACCCGGCGGTCATTTTTTTGCCGGGTGGCCCAGCTTCTCCTCGACCGAACGCACCTTGCCGGCCAGCTTGCCGGTCACTCCGGGCTGGTCGTCCACCTTGAGCACCATATAGATCCGCTTGTGCTCCTCGAGGAGCTTCCGGCGGCAGCGGCCGACCAGCTCCATGACTTCATCCCATTCCCCCTCGATCAGGGTGCCCATGGCGGTCAGCTGATAGGGCAGGCCGCTCTGTTCGATCAGCTCGATCACCCTGGCCACGTCCTTGCTCATGCCGCTGGTCTTGCCCAGCGGAAACAGGCTCATCTGTGCCAGCATCTGAAAGTCTCCTTGAAGTGAATAAGTTCTCTACCGAATGTAGACATTTGCTTCCCGCCGGATTAGATTCGGAATAAGGTGCAGGCAGTCCAACTGCCGATCGTTTTTATTTTAAGACCGCAAGGAAAGGAAAGTCAATCGATGATGGAACCCGGATCGACCGGAAAAAGCCTCCTCCACACGTTTCTGCAGCGGGAGGGAACCTGGCTGGCGCGGGGGACCTATACCGACCTGCAGGGGAAGCGGTCACGGTTCGAAGGCCGGGCCGAGATCAGCCACAGCCGGGAGACGTGGATCAACCGGTCCTGGATGGAACTGGAAGGCAGGCCTCCGGTCCGGATCGAAAACGATTACGAAATAAGGCCGTTTGGCCCGGGAGAGCTGCAGACCACCTGGCAGTCGGAAAATCAGGCGATCGGCAGGCTCAAAGGCCGGTTCACGCTGGTGGGGGATGCGATCATAAGTGATTTCGCGACCGATGACGGACTTTACTGCGGCTTCGAGTTTCTTCTGCTTCAGGCGGACGGCAGCTACCTCAACCGGGGTGTTTTTTTCAAAGGGGCCCGGCTGTTTTCCATCTGGGAGGCGGTACTGGCCAGGTCCGGCTGATTGACCGCCGGCGAAAGGATTGAGCGGAGATATGGCTATAACCAGAAAAGCCTTGCAGGACTTTTTCACCGAGAACAAGGGCGTGCCGGTCAAGGCCAAGCAGGTGGCATACGCTTTCAGGGTCAAGCACAAGGACTACCACAAACTGAAGCAGCTTTTGCGCGAGATGGCCGATGAGGGCCTCCTCGAACGGGTGAAAAAGAACTCTTTCACGATTGCCGCCGGGGGACCGGCGCTGACCGGCCGGATGCAGATCGTGCGCAAGGGTTACGGGTTCGTGATCCCGGACCGGGGCGGGAAGGACGTGTTCGTGCGGGCGCACAACCTGGGCGGCGCTTTCGACGGCGACCGGGTGGAAGTAAAGCTCGTGGACGCCGGCTCGCGGGAAAACCCGGAGGGGACGGTCGAGCGTGTCCTCACGCGGGCCCGCCGCAGGTTCGTGGGCATCCTGCACAAGCGCAAGAAGTTTTCGCGGCTGGTACCGGTGGAAGACCGCGTGTTCACCGAAATCCTCCTGCCGGGCCCGGAAATCGCCCGGCTCAAGCACGGCAGCCGGGTGATGGTGGAGGTGTTCGACTGGGGAGTGGATAGCGGCAAGCCCCTCGGCAAGGTGATCTGCACCCTGGATATCAAGCGGGGTTATTCTGAAGAAATAGTGCTCAAGTACGAGCTGCCTGAAAAGTTTCCCTCCCCGGTTCTCGCCGAATGCCGGTCGGTGCCCGAGGACCCGGCCGCCGGGGATTACGCCGGCAGAACCGACTTCCGCAGGCTGGCGGTCTTCACGATCGATCCGGAGGACGCGGCTGACTTCGACGATGCCCTGAGCGCCAGGGAGTTGCCCGGCGGGGTGCTGGAAGTGGGAGTGCATATCGCGGACGTGAGCCATTACGTGCGGCCCGGCACCCGGACCGACGAGGAGGCGCTGGAGCGGGCGCTGAGCGTCTACCTGCACGATGCCTACGTGCCGATGCTCCCGGAAGCGCTCTCCAGCGGCGTCTGTTCGCTGAAAGAGGACCGCGACCGGCTCACTCTCTCCGTGATCATGCACTTCAGCCGGGAGGGCGAGCTCAGGGAGAGCCGGATCGAGCCGGGAGTGATACGCAGCGGGAAGCGTTTCGATTACGGCCGGGCCCAGGCGGTGATCGAGGCCGGCGGAGCAGTGGACGGAATCTCGAAGGATGTCATCCAGACGCTTCTGGCCCTTCACCGGCTCAGCGAGAAACGGATTACCGGCAGGAATCGGGCCGGCCGGATGGATTTCGACCTGCCGGAAGCGCTCGTAGTGCGCAATCCATCCGGCGTTCCGGTCGAAATCCTGCGCAAGCCCCGTCTGGCCAGCCACCGGTTGGTGGAAGAATATATGATCACGGCCAACGAGGTGGTGGCGGCCAGGCTCGCCGAAAGCCGGTTGCCTGCCCTCTACCGCATCCACGAGGCGCCGGACCCGGAGTCCCTGGAGAATATGAACTACCAGCTCAGGGCTCTCGACCCCGGCCTGGCGCTGCCGGTTTCGGCCGGCCTTTCGCCCGCGGCCTTCGCCTGGGTGATCGAAAAAGCCGAGGCGGGAGGGTGGGGCGAGCTGGCCTCCCTGGCGGTGGTACAGTCGATGAAAAGGGCCCTCTACAGCCCGGAAAACGCGGGGCATTTCGGCTTGGCCAGCGACTGCTATACCCATTTTACCTCGCCGATCCGCCGCTACCCCGACCTCGTTGTCCACCGCCTGGTCAAGCGGGTGATCGGCGTGGCGGATGCCGATTCTCGCGTTTATTCTGAGGATGACCTGGAGGAAATCTGCCGTCACGCGAGCGGTCGCGAGCAGCTGATCGAGACCGCCGAACGGGAGAGCGATGACCGGGTCGAAGCCCTCTTCATGCAGGATCACGTGGGCGAAACTTTCGCGGCCATGATTATTGCGGTAAAATCTTTCGGATTCAGGGTCAGGCTCAGGGAATATTACGTCGAGGGTTTCGTTCACGTCTCCCGGCTCGACGACGATTACTACGTGCTGGACGGCAACGCCGCGTTCTTCGTGGGCGCCAGGCATGGCAGGACCTATCGCCTGGGACAGGAGCTCGAAGTGATACTTGCCGCCAGCGACCCGGACACCAGAAGAATCGATTTCGTTCCGGCCCGC
>JAZDIG010000489.1:0-4851 GCA_043805105.1 Candidatus Glassiibacteriota bacterium
GCCAAGATCGGTGAAATCTACGAGCTGTACGGCAAGCGGGAAAACCTGACGACCGCCACCGCTCCCGGCGGGCACGCGGACAAGGAGGCGATCCGGCTACCGGTCTACCAGTTCTTCCTCAAGCAGTTCCTCGGCCAGGACGTCACTCTCACCCAGCACGGCCCGGTGGACACCCTGGCGGGAGCGGAGCTGGTCTGCTACCGGAACGGCTTTCCCACCAATGAAAGGCTCACCCGGATCCACGATGAATTCATGCCGCGGCCGGTGGCGAGACTGACACCGGTCAGCGCCGCCGACCGGAAAAAGCTTGCCGAGGGACGGGCCCAGGAGCTGAGGACGGACGTGTTCAATTATTTCCCCGCCCGGTCGGCGGCTCCCGTTCCGGCGTGGGGCGAGGAACGGGTGATCTGGGGCCGGCGCATCCGGGAAGTGACTTTCGAGGGCTTCCCCGGCCTGAAAGTGACCGGGACGTATTCGCTGCCCGAGCACCCGACGGAAGGGGTGAAAATGCCGGCGGTGCTGGTGGTGAAAGATGAAAGGCTGGCCGGTTGGTTTCCGGACGTCCGCCGGAGCGAAGGCTACGACTGGGGCAACCGGGCCGTGCTGGCGATCGAGGTGCTGGACAACGGCCGGCGCGCCGTGGATGACAGCCTGCGCCACCAGATGATCCGCGAGGCGAACATTATCGGCTACTGTTTCGATGGGATGCGGGTCTACGAAATCCTGCGTGCGGTGGACCTGCTGAGGGGCCTGCCGGAAGTGGACCCCCAGCGGATAGCGCTTTTCGGCAAGAAGGCCCTGGGAGTCAACTGTCTGTACGCCGGCCTCCTGGACGGCAACCTCGAACGGGTGATCGTGGAATCGCCCACCGCCAGCCACACCCAGGGCCCGTACTACCTGGGAATCCTTACCCATACGGATATCCCCGAGGTGGCTTGGCTGATGGCGGACAAATTGAAGCTGATCGGCGAGGTGCCGGTGGAAATAGCCGAGGCCCTGCAGAAAAGCGGGTCACAGGCCAGATGGAGCTACGCTACCCTGGCCGAATGCATTCAGTGACCGGTGGAGGCTGTCCGGAATTTAACCGAAGAGGATTCTCCGAAGCTCTGCTTCGGGAAACCCCGTCCCGGGCAAGCCGCACGGGCGACCGGCGGCCGCCCGTGATAGGCTTATGAATAGTCCGGGGGCGAACCTGCGGAGTTGGTGAAAAACAAATTTAAGGCGACGGTCTATTTTTTTAGCACGTTGATCCCTGCCTCGGTGCCGATCCAGACCGACCCGTCCGGGGCCGTGGCCACGCAGTTGACGTCATCGGAAAGCAGGCCGTCCTTGCTGGTGTAGGCAGTCCACTTTCCCTTCTTGAGCAGGCTGACACCGTGCTTGGTGGCGAACCACATGCCGCCGGTGGAATCCTCCGCGATCCCCCACACCATGTCGTTCACCAGCCCGTCGCCGGGCTTGAAGGTGGTCCAGCTGCGGCCGTCAAAACGGCTCACCCCGCCGAAACGGGTGGCGAACCAGAGGTTGCCTGACCTGTCCCTGAGGATCATGCGCACTTCATTGGAAGCCAGGCCGTTGTCCTTATTAAAGACCGTCCAGTTCTTCCGGTCGTAGCGGGATGCGCCCCCGGCTTTGGTGGCGAACCAGAGGTTGCCGGCGTTGTCTTCCTCGATCCAGAAGACGTAGTTGTCCGACAGGCCGTCCGCGGTGGTGATTACGTTGAATAACCCGCCGTCACTGTACGCTACTCCCTGTCGGGTGGCGACCCAGATCAGGCCCTTGGAATCCTCCATTACCTGAAAGACGTTGTCGGACGGCAAGCCGTTGGCGCTGGTGAAAAGTTTCCACTTCTTGTCGCCGTAGCGTGAAAGTCCGGTGTTGCAGGCGAACCAGACGTTGCCTTTTCTATCGCGGGTGATACTGCGCACCGGCGCGCCGCCGAATCCCTCGCTGTTCTGCGTGGTGATTTTGAACCACTTTGCGCCATTGAACCAGCCGGCTCCGCCATCCTTGGCTCCGAACCAGACCCTGCCGTCCGGATCGATGAGCAGGCATTTCACCGAGCCTGCCACCAGACCGTCGAGCGTGGTATAGGAAATGAACTTGCTTGCGGCCAATACCGGATGCAGGGTAATGACAAAACAGACCAATAGAATTGCAGAAATTCTCGAAACCATATCTCCTCCGCGGTTTTCCGTAAAGTCGCGGCGAAAGATAAAAAAGTGGGAAGCAGGGGTCAATAGATAAAAGGGTACGGAAATGTACGGGCCGGCGGGGCCGATATGCCGCTCGAGTTCAGGGACAGCCGCCGCCGGAAATTTCGCGCAACAGTGCAACCACGTCCTGGATGTTCGCCCGGCCGTCGCCGTCGCGGTCGGCGCGCGGATCGGCGGGATTGCGGAGGATGATCTGCAGCAGGGCCAGTACGTCGAGCACGTTGTTCCGGCCGTCGAGGTTGATGTCGCAACTGGCGAAGTGCTTCATGTTGTCGCGCGGCAGGAAGCTGATTCCACCCTCACTGACCACCCAGAGGTTGCCGTTGCGGTCCACCGCCACGTCATCGGTCCAATTCTGCAGCAGGCCGTCCGCCCGGGTATAGTTGTACCAGCGCAAGCCGTCGAACATGCTCACTCCGCCGCTGTAAGTAGCAAACCACATGTTGCCGGTGCTGTCCGCCGCCATGCCCCAGACGTTGCTGCTGTTCAGGCCGCTCAGGCTGTCGTAGGCCGTAAAGCTGGTCCCGTCGTAGACCGCCGCGCCCTTGAGCCGCGTGCCGATCCAAAGCCGTCCCCGGCGGTCTTCCTGGATCACCCGGATTTCGGCGGGAGTGCCAGCGGGGGGCCAGTCCATTTTCCGGAAGCTGGTGCCGTCGTAACGCACCAGGCCCTGAGTCTTGGTGCCGATCCAGATCACGTTCTGACGGTCGGCGTAGACGTAGCTCAGTGTATCGTCGGGCAGGCCGTTGGCCTTGGTGTACAGGGTCCAGGTCGCGCCCTTGGAAGCGAACAGGCCATCCTTGGTGGCAACCCAGAAGCGGCCCTGGCGGTCCTCGGCCACCCGGTAGGAATCGGCTGCCGGCAACACGCTCGACCAGATCGTGCCGTCGTAGCGATGGACCCCGAAAGTGGTGGCGAACCAGATCAGGTTTCTCGAATCGATCGTGATGTAGCGGATGGAGGCATAATCCACCGGTGTACTGGTGGCTTCATACTTGGTCCATTTCTTACCATCGAAGCTGTTGGCGCCGAAGCCCTTGGAGCCGACCCAGACGATGCCCTTGCTGTCGATCGCCACGCACTTGAAAACGTCGGTCACCAGGCCGTCGAAGATGCCGTAATTGACGAAAAGGCTTTCGGCGTGGCCCGCTGCGGCCCGGGTCAGGATAAACAGAAGCAGCAAGGAATATACTCTGTGTGTCATTCTCATTCCGTGCAGAATAAATAATCAACCGCTCAGACTGATACCTCCAGAGCCCGGCAGTTGTTCCTTCGGCTGAGCAAGATACCCCGGGTCCTGAAATCACCCAGGGGATCTCGCGTGTCGGTCATTTCGGCCCGATGTACTGGGTGCCGATCGCCACGTCGTCGAACCAGCAAGTATTGTCCTGGCGCGCCTGATGGATGTAAACGCTCAGGGAGATCGCATTGAACTTGAGCACGTCCGAATCGCGCCAGCGCAGGCCGTCCTGATGGTAAATCTCCTTGCCGTCGATCCAGAAAGCCTGCTCGCCGTCGGCCTGGCCCGGCTCGTTCAGCTTGACCATCGCCTCGAAGCAGTACCACTTCCCCCGCTCGATCACCAACGGCGTCTCGGGTTCGAAACGATTGCCGTAGTAATGCACGCCGTCGTTTGAAATTTTCATATCGGGCCAGTAGGTATAGAAGCCCATCGCTCCGGGCGGCGGGTACTTGCCCCAGCTCACCGAGGGTTCCAGATGAGTCACGGCGAAGTCTGTGCCATTCGGCCGCAGGCCGGCCTTCCCGAATCCGGACCACTTGTCATCGATACGGCTGGCGGTCATGAAGCACCAGTGCATGAGGTTGCCCTGGTTGAAATCCGCGGCGAATTTTGCATACCAGCGGTAGTAAACCTTGTCCTTTCCCGGCATGAAAAAGTGGGTGATGTTGCTGCCGGATTCGTTCCCGCCATTGGCGGTGGCTGTCACCCGGAACGACCGGCTGCCGCCGTGGACGAACTCCGGCCTGGTTTCGAAGCCTCCCCGCTCGGGCGAGTGGATGTTGGTCCCCCAGACCGTGCTGTCCAGCGCTCCCGCTTCGAAATCCTCGGTCAGCAGGACCTCCGCTTTCATCTGCGCCGCCACTGTTAGAAGCAAAGACAGCAGCGACGCCAGGGCCAGCCGCGCCGGTTTTCGCAAACCGATACTCTCCATCCGTCTGCTCCATTTTGATTGTTTACCGGATATCTACAGGTCGTTCAGCCGTGCAGCTTCATTGTATAACCGGAAAGGCGGCTCAGGCAAGCCGGAAGAGAGCAACGCCGAACAGATCGGGCAGGGGCGGGCGGCGCTAAGTGCTTTAATTCACTATACGGTGACGTTTTAATGATTCCGCGGGCGAGTTGCCGTATAATACCTGCAGCGCCTCAATTTTGTGTTCGAAATTCGAGCTTTGCCAAGAATAGAATGATCTCATGTAGGGGCGCACCCGCGTGTGCGCCCGGATCCACCGGCGGTGGGCGGACACATGGGTCCGCCCCATAAGCGCTAAGTTGTTATCATTGACATTTAATCTTTCAGGATGATTTGAATGACACACCCCGCCCCGGAAGCCGGGGCACCCCTCTTGCTAGAGGGGAGTTAAACACTTGTCATTCAGGCACTTGCACATTGCC
>JAZDIG010000490.1:0-3524 GCA_043805105.1 Candidatus Glassiibacteriota bacterium
GTACTCCTGGATTTGATGCTGCCGGACGGCAAGAGTATCGAGTGGATCAGCGCGGTGCGCGAGAAATTCCCCGCCACCGCCATCGTGGTGATCAGCGGCCACGGTGACGTGCCGGCGGCGGTGGAAGCGATCAAACGCGGAGCGGACAACTTCCTTACCAAGCCGGTCAGTCTCGAAGACCTCAAGATCATCCTCGACAAAAGCCTCGAGGTCAGCACCCTTCGCAGAAAGCAGATTACGACCCAGAGGCTGGACAAGAGGATTGAGCCTTTTTTCGGCGCAGGCGAGGTGATGAGAAAGGTGCGCGAACTTGCCTCCCTGGCCGCCGAAAACGATTCGACGGTGCTAATTTGCGGGGAGACCGGTTCGGGCAAAGGCGTGCTGGGCCGCTGGATTCACGACAACAGCGGCAATAGTTCGGCGGCTTTCGTAGAAATCAACTGCAGCGGGCTCAAGGGTGAACTGTTCGCCAGCGAGCTGTTCGGGCACGCCCGGGGAGCATTTACCAGTGCCACCCAGGACAAGCCCGGGCTTATCGAAGTGGCCGATGGCGGCACTCTCTTTCTGGATGAAATAAGTGACATCCCGGCCGCGGTCCAGGCCGAATTCCTCAAGGTGATCGAGGAAAAAAACTACCGCCGTCTGGGCGAGGTGCACTTGAGAAGGAGCGAGTTCCGGCTGATTTGTTCCACCAACCAGGACTTGCTGCAGAGGACCAGGGATGGAGCGTTCAGGCAGGACCTCTATTTCAGGATCAACGTCTTTCCCATCCGGCTCCCTCCGCTTCGTGAAAGGATGGAGGACCTGCCGAGTCTGGTGCGCCACCTCCTGGTCTCGCTCGGCGCCCCGGAGGCCGAATTGAGCGGCATGGTGATGGACCTGCTCAATTCTTATTCCTGGCCCGGCAACATCAGGGAGTTGCGCAATGTGTTGGAGCGCGCCCTGTTACTGGCCCGCGGCAGCCAGCTTATGCCGGAACATTTCAGCGGATTGCAGAGTGTGGAGGCGGCCGCCTATGCCACCGACCGCGTGCTCGACCTCGAAGACCTGGAGAAGCTGCACATCCGTTCCGTGCTCGACCGTTTCGGCGGAGACACGAAAAAGACCGCCAAGGCCCTGAATATTTCGTTGGCTACATTGTACCGTAAGCTCAAGAAAATATCCGACTCCAGGGGCTGATTCCATTGGCCGGTCCCGGGGGATTGGCATTTGATTCCCGATTCTCGCTTATAGAATCGACGGCGGCGATTCTCAGATATGCAAAGGCATTTTGCGGATATGAGAATGAATCGTCCGCAGGCTTAGGCGTAAGCCGTTGAATTTCAATAGAATATAACGAGACGGAGTTGTGGCATCCTTTTTGTCTATCTGTTTTAGATTGAACCCCGCGTAAGGAATCATTGAATGTCCAGGCGAATCCTTTTGGTC
Organism: Candidatus Glassiibacteriota bacterium; assembly: GCA_043805105.1. Classification (GTDB taxonomy): domain Bacteria; phylum Gemmatimonadota; class Glassbacteria; order GWA2-58-10; family GWA2-58-10; genus JAZDIG01. Next base: position 1,429 of record JAZDIG010000490.1, read on the forward strand.
GATGATGAATCTGCGGTGCTGTTCGCTTACAGGAAAGTTTTGCAGCGCCACAATTTCATAGTCGATGCGATCGAGACCAAGGAAGAAACGATCAAGCTTCTCGAAGAAAACAGTTACGCCGTGGCGATTCTCGATCTCCGTCTGGGAGGAGAATCCAGTGAGGAAGGTCTCGATCTGATCCGCCACATCAAGAACAGACAGCCGGAAACGGTAATAATTATGATAACTGCTTTCGGTAACCCGGAAATCAGGGAACGGGCCTATCGTCTGGGCGCCGATCATTATTTCGAAAAACCGGTATCGACATATACGATCAGAGAAGCACTGCATACTTCGGGAGTGATTTTCCCCGATGCCCAGGAGAACAGTATGGTCGATGGCGCACCGATTTCCGGTGTGAAGCACGACCTTTGACCGGGCAGCCCTCTGCTCGGATCAGTCACAACAGACAGCGCCGCGATGAGCGGAGCCAACCCCAGCGAAAGGAGGACCAGCAGGCCGATCCCAAATACCCTGTCTGGTTTAATCCGCAGGCAACTCGTCCTGAACCCGAAACTTGGAGGTAAGCCTATGTAAGACAGCCCGTATTTTGCCGGTTGCAGAATTTCCAACCTACCTAATTTAGTGGGGGATTTTATGCAGCAAAGATCGTTTATAGGATCTGCGGCAGCAATTTTGGCCCTGATTTCGCTGCTGGCAGTCAATGCGGCGGCCCAGCTCACCACCGGTAAGGTGGAGGGTACCATCAAGGACAAGGATACAGGCCAGCCGCTGCAAGGCGCTCAGGTCGTGATCGAGGGTACGCGCCTGGGGAATGTAACCAATAAGGATGGTTACTTTTTTATCCTCAACGTCCCACCCGGCCCGCGGGATATCACTTTTACCTTCACCGGCTACCAGAAGACCACGGTGACCAATACGTTGATCCTGGCCGGGCAAACCACCACTGTCGACGCCACTCTCAGCTCTACCGTAGTGCAGTTGGAAGGCATTACGGTCCAGGGAGAGACGGAAGTCCTAATGCCGCGTGACAACACTGTCACCAAGCAGCGTCTGACCGCGGAGAGAATCGCTGAAGTGCCGGCCCAGAGACTCGATGACATGTTGATCCTCGAAGCCGGTGTCGATGTCGGCGGCCGTGACGCCATGAGTCGTGGCATGCGTATCCGCGGCGGTCGTATCGGCGAGGAGGCGATGGTGGTCGACGGCGTGATGGTGCGTAACTTCACCGCCGACCCGTTCCGTCAGGGACAGGGCTGGATTTTCGACGAAGAAGTGGGATCCCGCAGCGAGGACACGACCCCGCTGGAGTTCTCCACCGCCTCGATCGAACAGGTCGACATCATCACCGGCGGCTTCCAGGCCGAGTACGGTAACGCGCAGAGCGGCATCATCAACATCGTCACCAGGGAAGGCGGCCCGGATTTAAGGGGCAGCGTCCGCTTAAACACCGATGGACTGATGCCGCGCACCGCCGATTGGGGCTACAAGCAATTGACCGCCCAGGTCGGCGGCCCGATTCCGCTTGTGCCGAACCTCTATTTCGCTTTATCCGGCGAGCTGCAGGGTGAGGAAGACCGCGCTTACACTCACGCCGATGAAGGCTTCCGCGGTATAAACCAGGTATTCATCGACCGGCTTAACGACGCGATCCGTAACGACCCGGTTCTGGGTTCGCGGACCACGCCGCCGTTCAGCCTGGAGGAATTCGCCACCGGCCATGCGGCTTTTGTCGAGAGGCTGAAGACGGATTACCCCACGCTTTACAACTCAGAAGACCCGATCATGCAGGGGAGCCTGTTCAGCCCGCTGAACCCGGTCCGTCTGCCCAGCAACTGGGGAGACCGCACGCTCGGTACGGCCAAGCTCACCTATTCGCCGCTCTCGGGCCTGAAATTCATCGGCTCGATGAACCGTTCCAGGAACCAGTATTCCTACCCGAACGGCTGGGAGGGCGAGGGCGACTACTTCCAGAACGGACTGTTCTACAAAGGGGACGTGGTCTGGGACCATAGAATATGGGGAAGCGACACGGTCCTCCACGTCTGGCAGAGCTACGCCAGAAAGGTGCGCTCCGGCAACATCCTGTTAGGCGC
>JAZDIG010000491.1:0-2562 GCA_043805105.1 Candidatus Glassiibacteriota bacterium
CCAGACGCCGAAACGCAAGGGCCGGTCGGCGGAGAGGCCCACGAACAGTTCGGTGAAGCGCACCACCCGGACGTCCTCGGGTTTCACCACCTGCGGCTGGCTCAGGTAGCTCAGGCTGGCCCCGGCGTTCGGGCTGTCGAGGGCCACCGGCACGTAGAGGCCGGCCGGGTCCTCCGGCTCGGGGCCCAGGTTGAGCTGTACCTTGGGCATCTCCAGCGGCATGCAGATCGAAAGCCCGGCGCCTTGCGGGTCGTAGACCGTATAGAGTGGAATGCCGGTCCGCGGCAGCTCCGGTTCCTGGATTCCGTAACAGTAACGGATGGGCTTTTCGTGCAGGAGGGCTGGTTCCGGGTAGGAGGGGGCCCAGCCCAGCAATCCGGCCCCGGCCGGCAGGACGAAGCTGACCCGGAGGTTGCGCTGGTTGGGCCAGCGCAGGTCTTCCTGCATGATGAGCCGAGTGGCGGTTTTCAGGTGCAGCCCTTCGGCATCGGCGGTAAAGGTGCATTCGATCACGAAAGGCGCCCCGGCGAAACGCTTGGTGAACTCGACTTTCTGCAGCGTGCCGACCCTGGTGAACCTGAGATCGGAGACAGCCGCGGGCGTATTTCTGTCGGAATAGCGCTTGCCCTCCAGCTCATCGAAGACCTCGAATCCGCCCGTCCCCTGGCTGCCGGTGAAAAAGGAGTAACCTTCCGGGCCGGAGCCCGGCGCTGCCGATTTGAGACTCACCAGCCGGCCGGTTTCACTTTCCCAGAGGCTGGCCAGGCCGCCGCCGGAAAGCTCGAAAGTCTGCGCGGCAGCCTGAAGCCGACTGAAAGCGAGGACCAGCAGGGCCGATAAATAAAGGCAAAATGTTTTTGATTTTTTCGCTGCCGGCATGTCGACTCCCTGAATTATGGGATTGAAAATTTGTCTTTCCCGTTATCTGAAAACCAGCCAAGGCTTAAAAGCGTGTTGGGAAAATCCCCTTATGTCGTAAAAAGAGAAGCCATAAAAAGACGATGCGGTATGAACCTGTGTAATCTTTTATAATATAATGCGTTACCGGGCGTCCGGCCGGACGCCCCTACAATTCCTTATTCTTCAAATTTAGGCGTTCTGCGCCCCTTTAGATCCCAGAAACAGTACTATCAACTGCCGGCTCGTTCAAGGATTTATATTGGCCTGGCTGCGGACAATTTACCCGAATGACCCGACGCTGCCAGCCCTGGAGTTATTCATTGCGAAAGAATTTGCCGAAGATTAAGAATTATGTTTAGCGCAAAAAATCATTTGCCTTACGGTTGTCCTGGAGGATTCAATGAGAGGAATTAGCGTCTTGATCAGAAAGATTGGCCGGACCGCCGCAATCACGATTCTGTGCATCGCCCTTTCTCTCGGTTTCGCCCGGGCCGATTCCGGCTGCCTGGTCAGGGCGGAGGGCAACCTGGTGCGGGTGGAAACCCACACGCTAAAAGCCGTCCTGGACCGCGGACTGCTCGTTTCCCTGGTGCGCAGAGCCGACGGTCGTGAGCTGGTCCGGTGTTCGGCGGATAACCGGCAGGCGCTCCAGCTCGTTTATGCGAACGGCGAGGCAGTGCCCCTGGGCGGTGAAATCGGCGATGAGTTCCGCTGCCTGCAGATGGGCGACAACCTGGTGCACGTGCGGATCGAATCGTGGTACGGGGATGCCGTGATCGCGGTATCGGCCGACAGCGCGACCGGCGACCTGGTAGTCGAACCGAGCGCCTATGCTTCCCGGCCGGGCTTGCGGACCTGCCGCTGGCTGGTCAGCGGGATCGCTCCGGATTGCGAGCTGGTGGCGCCGCTCTTTCAGGGAGTTCAGTTGCCCCTGGAGGACCCACTGGTCAGCAATTCACGATGGCAGTGGCCGGTGGGTTGGGAAGCGGCCCTGGTGATCCTGCAGAGCGAAAAAGGCGGTTTCTGGGTCCATTGCCGGGACAATCGCTACCGCTACAAGTCGCTGCAGATCGGAGTTCCCGGCGAACCCCGGGCGCTCGGTTTCGAGACCGAGGCGTACGGGCCGCTGGAGGCCAACCTGGCAGCCGGCGGCCTGGCCTGGTGGGTCAACGTATACGCCGGAGACTGGCGGGAGCCGGCCACCCGTTACCGTGATTGGCTCGAACAGGCTTACGGCCTTACGGAGGATCGCTGGCCCGCCTGGGTGCAAGAGGTGGACCTGGCGATCAGCTGGACGCCTACAGACCCCGGCCTCCTGGATGCGCTGGCCCGCTGGGTCAGCCCCCGGCGGGTGCTGCTGCACATCCCAAACTGGCGGAAGTACGGCTATGATGAAAATTACCCGGACTTCGAGCCGAGCGAGGAAGGGGAGAAGTTTATCCGCAAAGCGATAAGCCTGGGCTACCGCGCCATGCCGCACTTCAACTCGATCGACATGGACCCCACCAATCCGGCCTATAACTACATCCGGGATTTCCAGTTCCGGGAAGTCGACACGAAAAAAGTGGCCGGCTGGTCCTGGGTGAATAACCAGTCCAGGCCGGTGCCGGAGTCCAATGCCACCCGGATGCGCCACCGGGAGCACAAGACGATGGTGAAAGT
>JAZDIG010000492.1:0-6173 GCA_043805105.1 Candidatus Glassiibacteriota bacterium
ATCTTGCTGATTTTTTCTATTTGCTCAGAAAGATCATTGCCAATCAAGCCGATCCCTCCTGGGACATTGACAACAGCGGCAGAATTAATATCTCAGATGCTATCGAATTGTTGATCCGAATTTTCAGCAATCGGTGCAATCCGGGCTCTTCCCTCCTGGCGTCCGCAGATTTCGATACGGGTGCATTACAGAGCCTGTCCGCCGAGCACAGGCAGATTCTGCTGGATGCGCTTGTCGGAGCCGAGTTGAGCGCAGAGGAGCGGGAGCTTGTCCAGGCAGCGCTTAGCGGTATAGGCGCCCCGGCGAGCCTGCCCCGGGCATTCTCCCTGGCGCAGAACTCGCCCAACCCGTTCAACCCCTCCACCACGATCAGCTACACCGTGCCGGAGGGAAAGCCGGTGCCGGTATCGCTCAGGATATTCGACCTGCGCGGCAATCTGATACAGACTCTGGTAAACGCCACACGCGCGGCGGGGACCTACCAGGTGTCCTGGGACGGAACAGATGAATCCGGCCGCCAGGTGGCCGGCGGAATTTACTTTTACCGCTTGAGGGCTGAAGAGTTCACCCAGACCCGTAAGATGGTGTTGCTGAAATAAATTCTTTCGTTCCTGTTCAGGAAAAGCGTCAATTATAAAAGGGCCGCCTCTTAATAGAGACGGCCCTTTTCGTGCATGGCCGCTGTGAATGTCTCGCCGTCAATCACTCTACTCAATCCACTCTTAATTATTCTCAACGTTGATTAAACTTAGGGCGGGGCATAGTCGACTATTTTAGAACTTTTCTGCGGGAGATGCCGGAGGAATTAGTAAGGCAGATTCAAGCGTTGGCGGTTTGATTCCACATAAAATAGCTGGACTCGATTGCGGAGGCGGATCATTAATATTCAGTCCCGGGCCTCCGCCAGACGGCGTTCGTACTCTGCCATGGCCTTAGCGGTCCGATTCAACAGCCGTTCGCGGTAAGCTTCGTTCCGGAAGACCAGACTGTCAGAAGCATAAAAATCACGCGTTCCTTCCAGCCGGCGGATCATTGTCCTGAGCGCCTCCGGATCCCCGATAGGCCTTTCGTCAACAACAACATAGACCGGGTTCGTGTGTGCCTGGATCAGCACTCCCTCGTCATCCAGGCCGGTCGAATCGGACAAGGTGTGCAGGGCCAGCCAGGCGCTGCTCGGTAGGCTAATCCTGTCTTTAATTTCCCAGACCTTTGAACCAGCACCGGAGTATTTCTTCTGGACTCGGCCGTTTACAAGTAAACGAGCCTCGCGCATGGGCCGCCAGTGCTTGATAGTCGCGCTGATCTCCACCTCTCGCGTACCGGTTGGTAGCCGCACCTCCCCTCCGGGTAATGTACCGTTGACGGCGAAGTAGACTATCGGACCGTTCGTCAGCAGAATGTTGCCTTTCTCGATGCCGTCCATCCAGTTATCAAATTTCAGCGCTCCCTCGACCTGGATGTACATACGATCCGGTCCGAACGCCGGGATAAGCTTAGTCCAGGGATTGGTGCGGCCCAGATTGACCGGGAAATCGCTGCCGGCAGTACCTGGAACACGGTAGCCGCAGGAAAGCGCGAGATACCAGAATTCAGCGGTCACTTTGCTGAACTGGAAGACTTCGATAAAATCGATATCCCCGAACACGAGGTCGATTGTCGCGGCCGTGCGGTCGCCCATGCCACTGTCGTGCGCGTAGCCGGCTAAACCGTTAAGACGCCGGGCTGTGTTGAACAGGTCGGTAGTCAGCGGTTCGGCATAAGGGGAAAGGCCGAGTTCCAGGCCCAGGCTCACCGGCCGAACCAGGCTGTCGATTCCAAGCAGCAGAGTATGCCCGTAAAACGTACTGCGCTGCTCCTCGCCCGGGCGGATAATATACCCATCCCTGTCAGCCTCTCCCTCGTCACCCCAGGCGTACTGCACCGCCAGTTGTTCGCGCCGCTGCAATTGCAGGAAATGTCCTACGGCGAGGTCCTCCGCCTCCATCATACTCAGGAAAATCCAGTCATCGCTCTGATGGCGGGTAAGATGGATGTGGTCGTCCCCGCTGTACCACCCTTCGGCTGGGCCATCGTACCACCTTTCGAGGCTAAACGTTTTTTCCCTCTCCTGTCCGATAAGCTCGAAAGATTTATGCAGCGGAACAAATTCCAGTCCTTTGTATACCGCTATTTCGTATCGCCCGGGCAGCATGGGCAGAACGGCTTCGCCGGTGAGAAAATACCAGTGGTGCTCGTCTCCTTCGATCATATCCAAAACCGGGATCGAAGGTTTGAGCGGAAATATCCGGTCGTGGTAATGGGCGTCACCATGGATCGATAATCTGTAACCCAGTGAATCGATCAGGTAAGCCTGATTGTTGAGTTGCATGTAGACACGGACCGGGGTAGGCTTTCCGTTTTCCAGGAAACTGAAATGAACCGGGAAGTAGGGGTCCTGGTCTGTCGGGCCGACCTGTCCGAACCGGCTTTCCAGGCTTTGTTCAGGCTGGCCGGTGGCCTGTTGTGCCGTCTGTCGCGAACATCCGGCCAGGCTCAAAATTCCGATTAGACAGAACCAGATCGCCATAAGCTCCACCATTATTCCCCGCTACGAGCTGCGGGAATATTCGCTTGTCGAATCAGACCATTAATCCTAATCCACCGGCGCAACGAACGTCAAGTGGCGAAAAATTCACCGTCCTTATTATTACAATCTGTCGGTTTCACACGCATTGTTCCTGAGCTTAGCGCGCTTTCAAAAACCGGTCGGCCCATTTCAAATATTGATCCCAATCGTAATCGGTAACATCATGCTTGCCGGAGCGGATATGGTAGCTTTGTGTACCAATCGACGGTCGATTCACTGCCGGCATCTGTTCGGCGAGTCCCCCCTTCCCCAGCAGCCGATAAACCGGAGCCGCCTGCTGAAGGGCCAAAAATTCGCCTTTGGGATCCGCCCAACGGTCCTCTTCAGCGCTGGCGACATAGACGGGACGCGGAGCGATAAGGGCAATCAACATGTGCTGGTCCACCGGCAACCGGTCTTCCTGATCGTTATACTGCTTGAAGTTCTGGCAGAACCAGTGTGGGAAGGATTCGTTGATTGCCCTCACTGTCTCACCATAGCACCGCCTCGACAGTGCAGCGCCGCCACAGCCCGAGTTATTCGATATCACCATGGCGAATCGCTCATCCTGAGCGCCGGCCCAGAGGGCGGTCTTACCGAGGCGCGAGTGACCCATCACGACCACCCGTCGCCGGTCAATCTCAGTGTCAGATTCCAGATAATCCATGATCCGGCTCAGGCCCCAGGCCCAGGCGCTGATACTTCCCCATGCGTCAGCCGGTCTAACCGATTCTCTGGACTGCTGGAAAAGCGAATGCACGCCATTCCGGAACCCGTCGTCAAAATCCGGATCGATATCGCCGTAGTAAGCGGTCACCACGGCATACCCACGCTTGATGACCGTTGCAATTGGCCAGCGGGAGGCCGCCGTACCGCGCGAGGCCTCGGTGGCACGGTTGTCCACGATACCATTTTCCTTATCGGGCCGCATCCAATTCGTGTTCAGTCTGATCTGCGGATCATTGTTGATCGAGTGATTTCCGCCGAAATTAAGACCGAGAAAAGCAGGAACGGGACCGGTCCGGTTTTTCGGGAGATAGAGTAAGACAGCGATGGTAAGCTCTTTTTGGCCCTGAATGAGAGTCAGGTCAACCTGCTTCCGGATTGCCAGACCATTCAGGGCGTCGCTGCTGTCAACCGTACTATAGCGTACTTTCTCCGTCCGACCGGGAGCTTTCCCATATACCTGCTCGGTAAATAACTGCAAAATCTCTGGCCGCCTTTTCCCGGTCCAAACCGCAGCTTCCGTCACTTTAGTCCCGTCAAGCAAGGTGAGCGGATCGGGCAGCGTGTAATCCGGGACTTTCGATTCATCAAAATTTGTCGTGGACTTCTGCGCCCACAAACTGGAGAGATTAAAGCTAAGCAAGACCGCTTGGAGACAGATCAATACTACCGAAATCCTGTTCATCGGGAATTCTCCATTTAATCGCTGGTAAGTAGTATTACGCCCTTTTTTAATTAATGTCTACCTGAACTTTACAACTAACCTGAAAAGATTTCAAGTTACGCTGGCAGGCGAAGAGCGTTGGCCCGACGCGACTATTTAATCTTTTCTGCGGGAGATGACAGAGAAATTAGTAAGGCAGATTCAGGTTGTGGCGGCTTGAACTTTGCGCTCTAATGGACTGGTTTCCGAGGGCAATGCAGAAGGACTTACGAACTAAGGCTTCCGCGTTTTATCGATGCCGGAGTTTCCGTATTTAGGTACTTTGCAGAATGAAAACCAAGCAATGCCGGATGATACGTAATTATTTTAAACGTTTACAAAAATGGAGTGGAGCCGACTTCACTTGAACCTTCGGCCTACCAGCGGTCGGGCCGGTCGAGCTGGGTGTCGGGATCGCCGTCCCAGTGGCGGATTTCAACCGGCCGCCGGTCCGGCTGAATCCCGCCCGGAGTGACTTCGGCCACGGCGATTCCCGGCTCGCCCTCCACTTTCGCCGCGCAGCTCCCGTCCGAATCGAACACTGCCGCCTGGCCAGCCAGTTGTTCGAGGCCACCACCGGGACCCGGAAGATGCGGAAATACAAATCGCCGGACTGGCGTAGGGCAATGCTGAGTCAGCTGCCCCCCTACGGGCAGTTAAAAAATTTGGGGGACATCCCCGACCTCAATTCCCCAAGCGGTTGCCGGACTGGAATACGGCTGTTTCCTTCCAGCCCTTGCCCACTTCGAACAATTTCCCCACCCGGCTCAGGTCGTTGCCGGTGGCGCTCACCCGCTGGGTGTCCCCTTCCAGGAGCATGAACACCTGAGCCTCCGACAGGGGCCGGCAGGCGCGGATACCGGCATCGGCCACGTCTCTCAGCACCAGCACCGGCGCGGCCGAGCTCCCGGTCCTTTTTTCGGTCAGGCCTTCCAGGTCCAGGTTCTGCACGTCCTCGAACACCAGGGCCGGCCGCTGGTCGGGGCTTTCGAGCTGCAGGTCGATATTTTCGAAGCGCAGGTCCCGGACGTGGCGGCAGTAAAAGCCGTAGGCCGGCAGAGTCCCGAACATGTATGCATCGGGATACTCGCTTTCCATCTCGGCCACCTCCCGCCGGTAATCCTGAACGGTGCCACCGCCGGGGAAAGTGAAACGCAGGTTCGAGAGAGTGACGCCGGTAAGCGGTCGGCCGGGCAGGCCGGTGATCGAGCAGCCGAGTTTATCGAGGCCCGAGGCGATGACGTTACTGATCGCCACGTTGCGCCAGGTGCCGATCCCCGGCTTTTCCATGTCAGCCTTGAACGGCCGAGCCCGGTTGCCCAGTCGCAGAAAAAGCGCCACCTGCACGTTCTTGATGGCGATGTTGGAGATAGTGATGTTCTCCAGGGTCCCGCCGTCCACCATCTCCAGGGAAATCCCGGAAATCCCCTTCGGCAGGGCGTAAAAGCCCTTCTTGCCGATCCAGGAATCGATCACGCAATTAGAGATCGTAATGTTTTTGAACCCGCCGTTGGATTCGGTGCCCATCTTGATTGCATTGCAGCCGCTGCCCAGCACGCAGTTGGTGATGGTCACGTTTTCGGTGGGCCGGTCGGAAGTGCTTTTCAGGGTCAAGGCGTCGTCATCGCTGTTGCCGTAGCAATCGGAGATAGTGACGTTGCGGCAGCAGTCGATGTCGAGCATGTCGTTGTTGTAGGTGCTGTGGTTATAGACGTGGATGCCGCGCACGGTGACGAATTCACAGCCCAGGTAGTGCTGCATCCACATGGGTGAGCTCCGCAGGCGGACGTCCTCGATACGCACGTACCGGCAGGTGACGATACGAATCACGTCCGGCCGGCTGCGGTACTCCTTCCACTGGAAAGCCTGGCCCTGGCCGTCGATAGTCCCCCGGCCGGCAATGCCGATTTCCTCCTGGTCCTCGGCGAAGATCAGGCTCTGGCTGACGTAGTTGTCGGTGTAGGAGCGGAAAGCGGGCCTGATTTTGGGGTAATCGAGAGTGTCGGTGCTGCCCAGAAGAGTCGCCCCGGCCGCCAGGTGGAGAGTCACCCGGCTTTTCAGGATGATCGTGCCGGACAGGTAGCTTCCCGGGGGAAAATAGACCGTGCCGCCGCCGGCCGCACTCGCCGCCTCCACCGC
>JAZDIG010000493.1:0-2354 GCA_043805105.1 Candidatus Glassiibacteriota bacterium
CAGCTCGCCCCGGTAATCGATCTTCCACACCCGGCGCAGGCCCCGGTCGGTGAGAAAGATGAAGAAACCGTCCGGCCGGCTGATCCAGACCGGATCGACGAACGGTTCGCCGCTTTCGCTGCCATCCGTGCGCCAGATCGCTTTCCCCGAGGCTGGATCGACCCGGTAGAGCTGGGCGGTGCCTCTATCCAGCACGAACACCGCGCCCTCCGGCCCCACCGAAAGCCGCCAGGGCCCGGACGTGGAACCGGTCTCCAGCACGACCTTCCCGATAACCGCAAAGGCCGCAGCCGAAAGGCTCGAATGGACCGGCAGCAGGATCGAAATCGCTGTCATTAGGAGTCTAATCATTTCAATCTCAAAGCTTTGCCAGAATTCCGGCAAATGTCAAGAGAAAGCCACGGCGGATGCGCCGGCTGCGAGCAAAGGTCTTGACCGCATTCAGCGCACCGCTCTAAATTGCATGATTCGTTGTCCGCGCCCGGTTCGCCGGGAGTGCGGAATATCCTGTCTTATTACTGGGAGCAGGAAAAAGTTTTCATTTTCAGATTTTGAGATTCTCGAATCAGAGGTTGTAATTTCATAAAGTACTGGGTTTCTCTAATTGGAGCGTGTAGTAGCCTCGCAATTTCCATCGTGGTCTAAATGTAGGGGCGCAGCCTGCTGCGCCCTTTATGAAAGAACTGGTTTTGCTTCTTTTGCCACCAAAAGAAGTTTAAAATTATCTTTGCGCTTAGATGCAAACAATTTTATGCACTGAGGAGTGCGTCAAGCACGAAATCAAGGACCGGCCATGTTAAGCTTGAATGATTTCACCGGAGTGGCCTTTCCCGCAGACTTCCTCTGGGGCGCTGCCACCAGCGCCTACCAGGTGGAGGGCGGCAACACGAAGAACCAGTGGTACCTGTTCGAACAGGAGGAGGGCCGGATCGAAAACGGCGACCGCTGCGGCCGGGCCGCCAACCATTACGAGCTTTACGAAAAAGACTTCGACATTGCCGGAGAGCTCAACCACAATGCCCACCGGCTGGGGATCGAATGGAGCCGGCTCTGCCCCGAGGCGCCGGACCGCTTCGACCGCCGGGAAATCGACCATTACCGGCGGGTCTTCGAGGCGCTCAAAGAACGCGGGATCAAGATTTTCCTCACCCTGCACCATTTCACTGAACCGGTGTGGTTCGCTAAGGAAGGCAGTTTCACCCGGCCGGGCGCCGAACGCGACTTTGCCTCGTATGTCAGCCGGGTGGCCCGCGAGTACGGCGACCTGATCGACTTCTGGATCACCTTCAACGAGCCGCAGGTGGCCTTGATCGGCTGGCTCTGGGGCGAGTTCCCGCCCTGCCGGACGAGCCTGGAGGACACCTGCCGCGAGCTGGCCGGCCGGATGCGCGGCCACGCCGCCGCGCGGCAGGCGATCAGGCAGGCCGTCCCCGAGGCCCGGGTGGGGCTGGTGATGGCGGTCAGCGAATTCAATCCCAGCCGGACCCACGACTTCCTCGACCGCCACTACTGCGACCTCTACGATTACCTCTGGAACGAATGCTTCAGCGCCGGCCTCACCACCGGCTGGATCCGGATGCCCCTGATCGGCCCGGACGTCTACCTGCCGGAACTGGTAAACAGCTGCGACTGGTGGGGCGTGAACTACTACACCAACCTCCGGGTCGACAGCCGCGACCCTCGCGGGACAGCCAGGCCGCTGGCCGGCGAGCGGGTTTCGCAGATGGGCTGGACCTGGGAGCCGGAAGGCTATTTCCGGGCCATCGAGCGCTTCGTGAGGCTGGGCCGGCCGGTCTACCTCACCGAAAACGGTATCGGCACCCTGGACGACTGCGAGCGGGTGCGCTATATCAGCGAGCACCTGCGGGTGGCGGCCGCGGCCCTGGAGCGGGGCTGGGACATCCGCGGCTACCTGCACTGGTCGCTGATGGACAATTTCGAGTGGGCCTGCGGCTACCGGCCGCGCTTCGGGCTGGTGCATGTGGACTACGGCACTTTCGCGCGGACGGTGAAACCCAGCGGCCGCTTCCTGGCGGAGGTGATCGAAAAGGGCGGGATGACCCGGGAGCTGGTAGAGCGCTACCTGCCGCCGGAGTACCGGTTCTGATCGGGGTTCGAGCCGAAGCCTGGCAGAGGCGGTTTGCGAGTTCCCTTGTAGCCAATGGGCGGCCGGGAGGCCGCCCGCGGGTTTTTCCCCCCGGTCCGGGTGTAACACCCGGAGTAAGGCTGAATCAAAAACCGCGGAGTGAGGCGGGCCGGCAAAATTGTTGGCCGCCACAGCACGTGTAACTTTTTTCAAAAACAGCGGTTAAGCAACAAGTTTTACGGCCCGCCCGCCCCACCACCGCCCGCCC
>JAZDIG010000494.1:0-8278 GCA_043805105.1 Candidatus Glassiibacteriota bacterium
AGCAGCCAGAATAGCGCTCCCGGCGGGCGGAGGTCGTGGCCGGAACAATCGTCTTCGCTTTCAAACATCTTTTCGCGGAAGTTTTTCACTCCGTAAATCATCACCGCCAGGCAGAACAGCAGGCCGTTGACCAGCAGCCCCAGGCCCCAGACCCAGTCCTGGTTGTCGAAGAAGGCGCCGTACAGGGCGCTCGGCACCCCGCAGGCTCCGATCAGCACGGTTACCGCCAGGGTGGCTGCCTTCCGGCCGATGCCCAGGTCAATCAGGTTGCGCACCAGCATCTCGACCATCGAAATCAGGCTCGTGAGCGCGGCCAGTACCAGGGCCAGGAAAAACAGGGCCAGGGTGAACCGGCCTCCCGCGCTTCCGCCCAGCAGCCTGGGGATCCAGATAAAGGTCAGGCCGGTGCTGTTTTCTCCCGGGGTGCGGGCCACTGCCATCGCCTGGTCGAACGGCAGCAGGGCGAACACCGTGGGGATTACCGCCAGCGCGGCTATGATACTCGCCGTATTGTCGGCCAGGCCCATGATGATGGAGTTTTCCACCACGCGCTCCCTGGGACGGGCGTATACCGAATAAGTCAGCAACAGACCCCAGCCGGCGCCGGTAGACCAGGCGGACTGGCTGAGGGCTTCGAGGTAGACTTTCGGTTTGAGGAAATCCGCCGGGTCGAACTGGAAGAGATAGCTCACGCCCCGGAGCGCTCCCGGCAGGAACAGCGCCCGCACTGCGGAATAAACCAGGATCGCTGCCAGCACCGGGATACAGACTTTGGCCGAGCCCTCGATCCCATGCCTTACCCCCGCCAGTACGATCACGCCGGTGACCAGTGCGGCGAACAGATGGTAGCCCACCGCTTCCGGGCTTCCCGCAAAGCCGTGCCAGTACTCGATGCCGGTCGTTTCGTTGACCGAGCCGGTCAGGGAACTGAAGAGGTACTTGAAGCACCAGCCGGTGACCACCGAGTAGTAACACATGATCCCGGTGGTGGTGAGAGCCACGAAGCCGCCAAGCCAGGCCCCACGCGGGCCCACCAGCGCGGTGAAAGCGCCCAGCGTACCCCGCCGCGTGGTCCTGCCGATCGCGCTTTCGGCGGTCAACAGGGGGATCGACCAGAGAAAGAGAAACACCGTCCAGAGCAGGATGAACACTCCGCCGCCGTTGGCGGCCGCCACTCGCGGGAAGCGCCAGATATTGCCCGTGCCGATCGCGATCCCGATCGCGGTCATGAGTATTCCCCAGCGCGAAGTGAAGAATTCGGGGGGCGCCGTGCCGGGGGTTCCGTGCGAATTTTTTTCAGCCAAGCCGTCTCTCCGTAGAAACCGAAAAGGGCCGGTTCTCCCTCGGCGGAGAGCCGGCCCTCGGTGCAATCGAGCTTCGATTCAGCTTACAGAGCCGGGTTTACTGCCATTTGTCCGGCTGGCCGTCGCCATCGGTGTCGAAGCCGGCCTTGTCCTTGCTGCCGTCCTCTTTGAAAGTCTGCCAGACGTTCGGCTTGCCGGTTTTTTTGGTGTCATAGCCGACCTGCTTCATCTTGCCGTTGAGATAGTATTCGGTCCAGACGTTGATGTTGCCGTCGCCGTCGGAGTCCTGTTCCATCCTGGCCTTGGTCTTGCCATCCTCGGCGTAATAGACGAAGGTGTCGTACTGGCCGTTCTTCTTGCTGGCGATTTCCGCTTTGGTCAGGTTGCCGCTGGCTGGCTCGAAATACTGGATCTGGTCCAGCTTGCCGTCGTTGTTCTCGTCTTTTTCGGTGCGGATCTTGTTGCCCGCTTCATCGAAAATGATCCACAGGTCGAGCGTGCCGTCGAAATCGCTGTCCGACTCGGTTTTGGTGGCCACGCCTTCCTTGGTGAAATAGCGCCATTTGTCCGCTTTGCCGTCGGCGTTGTTGTCGCTCTCGATCAGCTCGATCTTGGAGTTGTTGTTGATGTAGGTCCAGGTGTCTTCCTTGCCGTCACCCGTCGTGTCTTTGCCTTCCTTGAACAATCCGGTGGTGTCCGGGGCGGCGATTAGCCCGGCGGCCGCCAGCGAAATTACTGCCGCCAGACTATAGATAGTCGGCAAACGCATCAATTACCTCCATCCGACAGGGTTGAGACTTATTTGAAAGAGAATCTATTTGCCGAAACTGCCATATTTTAATCGCATCGAGGGTGGTACGCAAGAGTTTGAGCCTGAAAACCGCCGGCGTTCAGACGAAAGCCCCTGCCTCGGCACTTCCCCGCAGGCAAGGGCTCGTCCAATCCCGATCCGGGCTTTCTGCGGATCAGAAATCCGAACCGATCGAAAAGAATGTCCGCCTTCTGCTGTTGACCTTTTCCATGGCACGGTAAAGCTGGTACCCGGAATAATAGTAATTGTAACCGTAGTGGGGGAGCGTTTTGGCCGTGTCCAGCCGCAGAATCAGATAGCCCATATTCATCCGCAGGCCGAAGCCGTAAGCCGCCTGTGCGTTCTTCAGCTTGAACAGCTTGGCGTTGGTGGTGGTGAACGGCTGGAAAGGCTCGTTGTCGGGCCAGGCTCCCGCTACGTCGAAAAATATCACCCCGCCGATGCCCCGCAATAGGATCGGCGCCGGCCAGCCCATCACCAGGTAGTCGATCAGCGGGAAACGCAACTCGGCGTTGCCCACGAATATCTTGTTGCCCGCCAGATCGCCGTACCAGGCGCCTCGGTAAGTGTAGGGCCCGCCGATGTAAAACAGGCGCGGGTCATTGCCCCAACGCACGCCCCCGATCCCCCGCACGGCGACCGTGACCCGGTGCCAGAACAGCCAGTACTTGCGCCAGTCGGCGATCAGTTCGTTGTAGCTGATCTCTCCGAAAAATTTCTCGATGCTCAGCCGGTAGCGTCCGCCATCCACCGGGCCGGTGATTCCGTAGGCGGTGTTGTCGTAGACCAGGGCCGCGTTGGGACCGGCGAAATAAATCTTTCCTAATTCGGCGACCGTGGATTCCTGGGGCGGATAATAGCTGTAATAATAGTCGAAGCTGTAGGCAATCGCCTTCTGGCTGAGCATATAGGCGCTGGCGCCGAATTCGAGCCGGCGGAAGCGGTTGAACGGCCGGCTGAAAATCAGGCCCGTGCCGCGCCAGATGTTTGCCAGGAATTGCGATGAACTGCCCATGGAATTGTAGTAATTAAGGTCGCGGAACTGGGAAATGAAGAACCCGTAGTTGGTGCGATGCTGCAGGTTCAGGTACTGGAAAAACAGGTCGCTGTCCTGGAGCTTGCCGTAAATGTTGGCGCCGATCTGGAAATTATGGTTACCCAGATGGTCGCTCAGCGCCAGGTACACTCCCCCGCTGGCGCCAATGTTACCCATGTAGCCGCCGTAGCCGGACACGTAGTCGATCGTGAAGCGGGGCTTGTACTTGGTATAAGTGAAAGCGGATGTATCCGGCAGCGGGATGTCCTTTTTCGGTACATCAAAATCGAAGCTGATCGGCGGCAGGGAATCCGGCTTGCTCTGGATGATCAGCAGCGAATCCGAAAGTTCTTCCGGTCTGGCTCCGCTTTCTGCGGCCACCTCGGTTCCCTCTTCCTTTTTGGCGCTATCCTGGGGCGTAGCGGTCGAATCGGTCCCGGCCGCGACGTCGGCGGAATCGGTTTTCTCGGGCTCAGTGGTCGCCACCTTGCCGTCCAGCTCCGGTACGCTGCCGGCCACCGGCATTATCGCGGTGTTCAGCAGGGTGTCGGACTCCGTGGGCGGGAGGTCACGCTCCCCGGCCATTTTTTCATGGGCTATTTCAGTGGGGGAGAACGAAGCGGCGAGAAGCGGGTGCGCTTCGTCAGGCTTCTTTGGGGTGAGCGCCGAAAGGGTTACGGTCCCTCCGGCCAGCTGGCGCAACTGATCGCGGACTGCGATCCTTCTGGCCTTGGTGGCGTTCAGGTGAACGGTTTCATAAGTGAAATCGAGCGTAGTGTCCGGCTCCCAGGGATGGGACATCCCTTCCGGGTTGTTCACCACGAACACGTCCCAGCCGGCGTTGAAAAAGGCGCTGAACGCCAGGCGGCCGCTGCCGGTCGACCAACTGATACAGGGACTGGTTTCGGTGATGCCCGAGATACCGGTCAGGATATTCGTCACCTGGTATTCCCGGTCATCGTTGAAATCGTGGTAGTAGATGTTGGAGATGCCCGAACGGTCGGACACGTAGGCCAGCTTGCTGCCGTCCGGCGACCACTGCGGGCTGATATTGTCGCCGAAACTGTTGGGCAGCAGCTCGTATTGGCCGGTATCGAGGTCCAGCACGGCAATCCGGTAGTCGGAGAAGATCAGGTTCTCCATGTCCGTACCGGGTCCGTATTCGGTGGTGAAGGCGATCTTTTTGCCGTCCGGCGAAAAAGTGGGATCGCGCTGGGTGTATTTATCGTTGGTGAGCTGGGTCATCTTGCCGGATTCGATGTCGATCAGGTACAGATTCGACCGCCCGCCGTCTATTCCACTGAACACGATCTTCTTGCCGTCCGGCGAGAAATTGGGAGTGAGGACTCCGTCCAGTCCAGTGGTGAACTTATTCACCACCTTGCGATTGAAGTAGTTGTAGACGAAAATCGCATCCTCGGCGCCCGTCTTGGCTACATAGGTGATGAAGCGGTCATCGTCGCTCCAGTCGAGGCTGGTGTAGAGGAAGCGGACGTTTTCCATGCTCGGGTTGCGCTGGCCGCCCACCAGAGTGTGGCCGTGCTTGCCGTCGATCGCGCTGGCGGTCCGGATGTCGATGTAGCCGCTTTTGTTGGTGAACCAGGCGACTGTCTCGCCGCTGGAATTGAGGGCGGGCGAGGTGTTGAAGTAACTGCCGTCCCGTGTGTGGTCGGTGAGCTTGCGGCTGAAATCATCCGGCTTCTCGTAATGCACGATCTGCGGGAGGTAGGTCTTACGGATGTCCTCGTCCCACTGCTCGCTGAGAGTTTTCATTTTGGCCCCGACCGAGCTCTTGAAGGCGTTGTCGAGATTGCCGAAGACCGAGGATTTCTGCAGGATCTCGCCGATCTTGCGCGTGCCGTAGCGCTGGGCGATGAAATACCAGAACGAATGGCCGAACGTGTAAGCTCCCTGCGGCATGTAGCTCAATTCGCTCAGCGACATCAGGTAGCCATTGAGGGCCGAATCCCTCAGCCACATTTCGTGTATCGGCGTCATCCCATCCAGCGAGAGCTGCTCGACCATCCCCTCGATGAACCACAGCGGTGGACTGAAGGCGAAGGGATTGGAGATCGGGGTGGTGTCGCCCCAGAGGATGTCGATCTGGAAAGCGTGGGCCAGCTCATGGGTCAGCACGTGCTCGAAGTCCTTCCAGCTTCCGGTGAAAGGCAGGATCACCCGCTTTTTCATGAACTCGTTGACCCCCGCCAGTCCCTCGTCCACTTCCTCGGGCAGCACGTTGGTCTGGGAGAAGTCCGAATGGCTGGCATAGAGAATCAGCGGGATGCGCCGCTTGAGCTTGAAGTTGAGCTCGTTGCTGTAGCGCGTATACGCCCGCTCGGCCAGCCGGGCCGCATCCAGCACCATCGGACGCTCTTTTTCGTAAAAATATATGTCGAAATGCTCGGTCTTGAGCACCTGCCATTGGAAGCGCTTGTACTGGACCTTGTTCTGGCCGAACTGTGCAAGGGATTGGCTGGAGACAGTGGCCAGCAGGCAGGCGGCTATTAACAGAGCGAGTGCGTTGCGGCAGCCCGGAATTCGTGCGGCGGTCCGCAGGACTTTTGCCCTGGTGGTTGACTTACACATCCTGACCAGTCCTTGTGGAGTTGAAACTTTTCCCGGCCCGTCACACATTTGGGGACAAACGGCAGCGTTCGAGGGACTCCTGATTCCCGAGCCGGCGCCGTCTGTCTTGCGTGCTGCCCGCTCCGAGTGCGCGGAGTCAGCCACGGTAAAGGATTATACTCATCGTGAACGATTTGGTTCCGCTTTACCCGGGTTCGTGGAAAAGTCAATCTGCTTGCATCGGTACAACGGTGGGAATATCTTACTAATAGATACCTGTCTCATTTTATCGGATATTGACCGGCGGGTCAACCGGATCAATCAGCGGCCGGCCGGGTAGAGAGTTTAGCAGCCGAGCCGAGGATGACCGATTACCTGGCGGCATACGGTACGATCTCGCAAGCGGCCGATGAAGCGGTCGATCATCTGTTGGGTCTCAAGGCCAAGATCAAGGGGAAGTGTTTCGGGCCGAGCCGTGAGCTGCAGGCGGAAGTGCGTGGAATCTACCGCCGGGAGATTGACGAGCGGCTGCAGTTGATCAGCCGGCTGATTGTCGAGCTGGGGGAAAACCGACCGCGCCGTTTCGCGGTGGCGCTCAGCCGCCTCTCCCTTAACCTCGGCGATACCGGCGAGCAGATGGTGGGCCTGCTTTACCTGCCAGGCTATCGCAGTCTGCAGAAAATGGCGATCGCCCTGCTTGACCACCTTCAACGCTCTCTTGTATATTTCCGGAAAACGATCACCAGAAAGGAAGACTCCACCACTTTCAACGTCAACTACCTGCTGCGGGATATCGCGCTCGCCGGCTGCCCCTGGCGCGGCGAATTCCTGCCGGCGGGGGACGAACGAATGGTGGCGGTTTCTTTTCGTGAAAAGCTGGACGAGGAAGTCCCGCACATGGTGGGGGAAGCCGATGCCGTTTACCTCGCCCTCTACCAGATCGTGAATAACGCGGTTACCGCCGCGACCGGCGGCGGCATGGTCAGCACCTACACCCGCTACTACGACCGTTTCCGGCAGTTGCAGATCACCGTCGCCGACAACGGGGCCGGGGTCGATCGTATCGCCGTGCTGAAGAGCGCCTTGGAAGCCGAGGTGATTAACCCGAAGGAAGCCGACGGCATCCGGCAGGACACCTCCGACCACAATAATCGCGTATTCGAGCTGATGTTTCAGCCGCGGGTGAGCGGTTTTTCATACCGGAACAAGTCTTTCAAGGGAATCGGCCTGGCCCTGGCCCGGGAAGAAATAATCAGGCACCGGGGCAAAATCGAAGTCTACAGCAAGCCGGGCCGCGGCACGACGATACAGATTTTTTTCACGGTGAAATGAACTGAAAGTCACGTTATTCAACCCTAAGTCGAAGGGGTGTGCAGTGAAAAGACAATTCCAACCGCTACCTCAGGCAATCCGGGCCCTGGCCCTGGTCACGGTTCTGGGGTTGGCCCTCACCACCAGCTGCAAAATGTTTGGGTACAAACCCACTCCGCTCGAACTGGACTCGGGAAAGCTTTACAGCGACATTATGGCTTTCGCCGGAACGGAAGCCAGCAAGGCGTTCGGCAGGCTGAACGGGGGTTTCCCGACTTATGCGGTCGGGGACCGCTGGCAGGATTCGGAAGATTTCGGCTGGGCCCGCGGGCTCTACCCGGGGATGGTCTGGCTGCTTTACCAGAGCAGCGACGATACGACTTACTTTAAACTGGCGCGCACCTGGACCGAGGGGTTGGAGAAGTTCACCGGCGATGCCTCCGGTTTCGGGCTGGGCCTGGTGTTCTATCCCAGCTACGTGACCGGCTACCAGATTACCGGCAACCGGACATACCGGGAGGGCGCGTTGCGAGCCGCCGAGATGCTGGCATCGCGCTTTACTCCGGCCGGCTTCTTTCCGGCGTTCGGCGAGCCGGGAGACACCGTTCTGGGCCGCCGCCTGTCGATCGAATCGATGATGGACGTGGAGCTGCTCTACTGGGCGAGCGAAGCGACCGGCAACAAACAATACGCGCGCATGGCCAGCCAGCACGCCTTTTTCACCCTCCAGACCCTGGTCGGCTCCGATGGCCGGATCCTCCACATGGCTGATTTCGATCCGAACACCGGCCGCATCCAAGGCGAAAAAACCCCACAGCTGGCCGAAAACGATAAATATAATCCCAAGGGCTACAGTCCGTCCTCAGTCTGGTCACTCGGCCAGGCCTGGGCGATCTACGGCTTTACCACCGCCTACCGCCACGATGGCAACACCCTTTTCCTCAATGCCGCCGAACGGGTAGCGGATTTCTTTATCAATAACCTGCCGGAAGATGGGATCCCGCTGTGGGATTTCGAGCTGCCGGAGGGAGCTCCGCACAAGAAAGATTCCTCCGCGGCCGCGGTGGCAGCCGCCGGCCTGCTGAAATTGGCCCTGGCTTGTCCCAGCCAGGAGGAAGCTCAGCGCTACCGGAACGCCGCCTTCCGCATAATCAAGGGACTCAATGCGACCTACTTCGGCAAGGCGGGCGGCAGCGGCATCCTGGCCGATGGAGTTTACGGCAAGATAAACGACAGCGGCGGCGAGGG
>JAZDIG010000495.1:0-4291 GCA_043805105.1 Candidatus Glassiibacteriota bacterium
TACCCGGATCAAAACCCTGACCGAACAGACCCGCCGGGACAATGCCCGCTTCTTCGCGCAATTAGACCAGGTGCCGAAATACTGCGTGACCATGGGTATCGGCACCATTCTCGAAGCCCGCAAGATCGTCCTGGCGGCCAACGGCAAAAACAAGGCCGAGGCCATTGCCTTGACCCTCGAGGGGCCGATCGGAGTGAACGTGCCGGCCACCGCCCTCCAGCTTCACCCGGACGTGACCGTGATAATCGACCGGCCGGCGGCGGGAAAATTGACCCGCGAGTACCACAGCGAGCCGTCCCACCTGGACCTCTGAAGTGACCGGGGCCGGCCTGCCAAATCCGGCCCCTTTCCATTACTTAGTCGAATCGTCGACCAATTCCGGGACGCACGGACACGCCCGGCGTGTCTCCAGTTCCCGGCCTTCCCTGACTATACCTTCTTTTAATTCTGCCATCCTTGCGGAGGTGCGCCATGAGCCTGCGAATCCTTGTCTCTCCCGCCCTGTTTCTCTTTCTCCTGTTTTTATCCTGCGGCAACCCCGAGGATGCAGTCCGCCGGAAGATCTCCGCGGCAGTCGACCAGATCAGGATCGTGGACTCGCACGAACACCTGTCCCCGGAAAAGCTTCGCACGGAACAGGTGCTGAGCCTGTTCACCTCCCTGCATTATGCGATCAGCGACATGTGGGCCGACGGCCTGGACCGGCAGATGTCGGAGAGCCTCTTCGAGGACACGAGCGCCGCCCCGGCCCGGAAGTGGCAGCTGATGGCCCCCTTCTGGGAAAATACGCGCAACACCACCTACCACCGGGTGCTGGTGGAGGCTTTCCGCGACCTCTACGGGGTCCGGGACGTCGATGAGGGCACCTATGAGGAGCTGTCGCGGCGGATCCAGGAAGCCAACCAGCCCGGCTGGTACCGGACCGTGCTCAAAGAGAAAGCCGGGATCGACATGGCGGTCTGCGATGTGGGCCTGCGCGGCCGGGAACTCGACCCCGAAATCTTCCGCGCCGTGCTGCGCCTGGATGATTTCCTGCTCTTCTGGGACAGCTTCGCCGTCGTGGAGAAAAACTGGGGCGTGAAGATCGGGTCTTTCGCCGACTGGGAGCAGGCCCTGGAAGTGGCGTTCGATAAGCTGGTGGAGATGGGCTTCGTGGGGATCAAGAGCGGAGTGGCCTACGATAGAGCGCTCGAATTCTCCGAGGTGAGCCGGGAGGAGGCCGAAAAGACCTTCGACCGCCTGCACGAAAATCCACAGACTGTAAACGGTATGCCCTGGGAACAGAAAAAACCGCTGCAGGACTACATGTTCGGCCGGATCGCCGATCTCTGCGCCAGTCACGACCTGCCGTTCCAGATCCACACCGGTTTTTTCTACGACACCTGGCGGCCCATCGCCCAGGCCAACCCGGCCCTTCTGGCGCCCTTCATCATCCGGCACAAGGACACCCGCTTCGTGCTGATGCACTGCGGGTATCCCTACGGCGGGGAATTGATCGCCATGGCCAAGAACCTGCCCAACGTGACCGTGGACATGTGCTGGATCTACATCATCTCACCCAGGTTCGCCTCTGACTTCCTGGACCAGGCGATCGAGACCCTGCCTTCCGACAAGGTCCTCGCTTTCGGCGGCGACTACGTGATAGTCGAGGGCAGCTACGGCCACGCAAAACTCTGCCGCCGGACAGTGAGCCGGGTACTGGCGGACAAGGTGATTGCCGGCTACTGGAGCGAGCAGGAGGCGGTAGACTACGCGAAGAAAATCCTGCGGGAAAACCCGATCAAGGTGTTCGGTTTGAAGCTGGAATAATCCTAAGCGCTTTAATTCTCAATTACGGTGACGTTTTTTCTGATTCCAGCGGGCGAGTTGCCGTATAATACTTGCAGGATCTCAATATTGTACTCGTAATTCGAGCATTGCCAAAAAAGGTATCTCATGTAGGGGCGCACCCGCGTGTGCGCCCGGATCTACCAGCGGTGGGCGGACACATGGGTCCGCCCCTACGATAAAGATAACATTCTGTATATGATTCGGCGTAATCACAGGGCAATTCAATTAATGATCTTGCAGGGCTGTTCGCGAACAGCCCCTACTGCCCCGAAGACGGTCCATATTGATGCCAGGCGGGATGGCAGTAATTGATAAAATTTAATCATGACAGGCGACTATCACCCCAGCACTTTCTCCACGTACCCATCCACCTCGAACGGCTCCAAATCCTCCAGCGTCTCGCCCGTGCCGACAAACTTCACCGGCAACTTAAGTTCCTCCACTATCGACACCGCGCAGCCGGCCTTGCTCGTGCCGTCGAACTTGGCCAGCAGCAAGCCGGTCACCCCCAGTTTCTGATGGAAAATCCGGGCCTGGGCCAGTGAGTTCTGGCCGAGAGTGCTGTCCAGTACCAGCAGGACTTCATGCGGCGCGCCTGGGAGCTTCTTTTCCACCACGCCTTTCATCTTCACCAGCTCCTCCATCAGCCCAGCCTGGGTGTGAAGCCTGCCGGCGGTGTCCAGGATCACCACGTCCAGGCCGCGGCTGACAGCCGCGCTCACCGCATCGTAGGCCACCGAGGCGGGGTCGGCCCCGGGCTGGCTCTTGACTATCTCGCAGCCCAGCCGCTCGGCCCAGCGCTCCACCTGCTCGATCGCCCCGGCGCGGAAAGTGTCGCCCGCGGCCAGCAGCACCCGCCGGCCCTCTTTCTGGAAGCGGTGGCCCAGCTTGGCGATCGAGGTAGTCTTGCCCACGCCGTTGACTCCCACGGTGAGGATCACAGTGGGGCCGGTCGAGGCCAGGCGCAGGGCCGCCGGGCCCTCGGCCTGCTCGAAAACTTTCCGGATTTCCCGGCGGAACAGCTCCTTCAGATCGGCTTCACTCCTTAGCTTGCCCTTTTTGCCCTCGGCGGTGAGGGTTTCCACGATCCGCAAACTGGCGCTCACCCCGAAATCGCTCTCCAGCAGCAGCTCCTCCAGCCGCTCGAGGCTCGACGTGTCCAGCCCCCGGACCATCACTCCCACGTCCAGCAGGGCCACGTCCCTGATCCGGGTCCAGAGGGATTTCTTCCGGCGCTCGTCCCGGATGTCCTGCTTATTGAAGAAGCGGGTCATTTCACAATCTCTTTAGTCTTGACATTAATCCCTATGAGCGAACACGAGGTTCGCCCCTACGACAATTTCACTACGATCAATCCATAAGGCGGCCGCAGGCACTCAACCGGGTACGGCATTATATTTACCGGATGGGCCACTAATCTACCCGCAGGCAGGGTGCTTGTCAATCGGGCTTTCTGGACAGCCGAAGGCCCCCGCCGTATATTGAAGCGATTCAAGCCGGATAGGCGAAAGGCGGGAGAATGCCATCTGTCGGATTCAGGGAAGCGATAGCCGGATCGGTGCTGGTCTGCGATGGGGCGATGGGCACACTGATCTATACGCGGGGGGTGCATCTGAGCCGGTGTTTCGACGAGGTGAACCTGTCCAATCCTTACCTGGTGGGCAAGATCCACCAGGATTACGTCAACGCCGGCGCCAACGTGATCGAGACCAACACTTTCGGCGCCAACCGGATCAAGCTCGGCCGGCACGCCCTGGCTGGAAAAATGAAAGAGATTATCGATGCCGGGGTGAGGCTGGCGCTGGAGGCGGCCGAGGGCCGGGAGGTCTACGTGGCCGGCTCGATCGGACCATTGGGAGTCAAGCTCAACCACCCGGAGGGGGTGGGCGAAGCCGAGGCGCGCGGGGTGTTCGCCGAACAGGCCGGCCTGCTCCTGGAGGCCGGGGCCGACCTGCTTATCCTGGAGACTTTTTCCGATCCGGTGGAGCTGGCCGTGGCTCTGACCGCGGTCAAAGGAGTCGGTCCCCAGGCCGCAGTAGTGGCCTCGGCTGTGTTCGATGACACCGGCCGCTGCGGCGGGCACTCTCCCGAAGAGCTGGTCAACCTGCTGCTGGCGGGCAAGCCTGCGGCCCTGGGCCTCAACTGCCGTCTCGGCGCGGATCGCATGCTGCCGGTACTCGAACGCCTGCACGCGGTCACCGATCTGCCGCTCTCGTGCATGTCCGATGCCGGCGAAAGCCGGCTGGTGGACGACCGCGACATGTACGTCTCGACCCCGGAGTTTGTTGCCGAATACGCCAAGCGCGCGATCCTGGGCTCGGGCGTGAAACTGGTGGGCGGCTGCTGCGGCACCAATCCGGCGCACATCCGGGCTATCGCCGCCACCGTGCGGATGCTGCAGCCCGGGGCGCACAAGATCAGTCTCAAATCCAGGGAGGAGCTGAAAGAGATAGAAAAGAAG
>JAZDIG010000496.1:0-2569 GCA_043805105.1 Candidatus Glassiibacteriota bacterium
TCAGGAGGTCCAGATGAAGACCGTCTACCTGCTCAGGCACGCGAAAGGCGAAAGCCGGAGCGTGAAGAAACCGGACATCCAAAGGGTTCTGGCCCAAAGGGGTGAATGTGAAGCGGAGAGCCTGGGCCGCCGGCTTGCGGAGCTGGAGCTGAAACCCTCGGTGATCATCACCAGCCCGGCGGTCAGGGCTAAGATGACCGCCGCCTTATTCGCCAGACAGGTGGGCTACCGGGCCAAGAGTATCCGCGAGCGCCAGGCGCTCTATCATGAGGCAGAGGACTCCTACCTGGACATCCTCCACGGTCTGGAGGCCAATTACAGCAGCGTCATGCTGGTGGGGCACAACCCACCCCTGTCGGCCTTCGCCCGTCTGCTCTGCCCGGATTTCAGCCAGGAGCTGGCAACCTGCGGCCTAGTGGCGATCGAGTTCGATTGCGATACTTGGAAGAGTCTCGTTCCAGGCCATGGTAAGCTCAAGCTTTATGAATGCCCTAAAGTCACTGAGGATAAGCCGCCAGAGGTTATCGACCGCAAGATAATCGAGAAAGACCTCGAAAATCAGATCGTCCAGAAACTTGTCGAACTGCTCGAAGGGCACGACGCCAAAGCGCTGAAAAAGGTCCGCCGCTCGATCAGTAAGTCCGGCCGGAAGATCGCCAGAAAATTCCTCGACAAGATCGGCGAGAATCGTAAAAAGTAACCATTCCACCAGATTCCCATGTCAGCGAGCAAATTGAAAAAGCCGGCCGGTGAAATCACAGTCGATGATCTCGACCGCACTTTCATTCCCCGCGAGATAGCCTGGCTGTCGTTCAACGCCAGAGTGCTGCAGGAGGCGCGGGACGAGCGGACTCCGCTGATCGAGCGGATCAAGTTCCTCGGTATCTTCTCCTCCAATCTCGATGAGTTCTTCCGTGTGCGGGTCGCCACGCTCAAGCGGATGGTCAAGGCCGGCAAGAAAGCCCGGGCGCTGATCGGCGAAGCCCCGGAAAAAGTGCTGGACGAAGTTCAGCAGATAGTATTTCACCAGCAAAACGAATTCGAGAGCACTTACCAGGAAATTCTTAAGGCCCTGGCCGAAAAGAAGATTTACATCATCAACGAAAATCAGCTCACCGATGACCAGGAAGATTTCGTCAAGAGGTACTTCCACCAGACAGTGCGGCCTTCCCTCTTCCCGCTCATGCTCGACAACCTTATAAATATCCCGATGCTGGACGACCACTCGATCTACCTGGCGGTGCGCATGCAGAAGGCCCCCGATTCCCGGTCCGCCAAGCACGCCCTGATCGAGGTGCCGGCGGATACGATCTCGCGCTTTCTGGTGCTGCCGCACCGTGGCGACGACACTCACATCATCCTGCTGGATGATGTCATCCGCGCCGGGCTCAAGGCGCTCTTCGCCCAGTTCGATTGTACGGTGTTCGAAGCCTACACGATCAAGCTCACCCGCGACGCCGCCCTGGATATCGATGACGATCTGACCATGAGCTTCCTGGAAAAAGTCTCCAAGGGCCTGAAAAAACGTGAAAAAGGCACCCCCGTCAGGTTTGTCTTCGATGCCAGGCTGCCGGACAGCCTGCTCAAGGTGCTGATCAAGAAAAAAATCATCTCCGTCACCGATACCCTGATTCCGGGTGGCAAATACCACAACTTCAAGGACTTCATCAATTTCCCCTCGGTGGGGTCGCAACAGCTTCGCTACGAGGCGTTTACGCCGGCTCCTCACGAAGACTTCTTCAAGAAAAAAAGCCTGCTGAGCGTGATCCGGGAAAAGGACGTTCTGCTTCAATTCCCCTACCAGTCCTTCAACCATTTAATCGATCTGTTGCGGGAGGCCTCGATCGATCCCAAAGTCGAATCGATCAAGATTTCCCTCTATCGGCTGGCCAAGAATTCGAACGTGGTCAACGCGCTGATCAACGCCGCCCGGAACGGCAAGGCGGTTACCGTGGTGATGGAGCTGCAGGCGCGTTTCGACGAGCAGGCGAACATCTACTGGACCGATGTGCTGCGCGATGAAGGAGTGCGGATCCTCTACGGCGTGCCGGACCTCAAAGTCCACGCCAAGCTGCTCCTGATCACGCGCCGGGAGGATGGAAAGCTTATCAGCTATTGCAACATCAGCACCGGTAATTTCAACGAGTCGACCGCCAGGCTCTATACCGATCACAGTTTCTGCACCGCCGACAAGAGAATTACCGGCGAAGTGGAAGAGGTGTTCGAATTTTTCGAGAAGAACTACATGACCGGCAGCTACAAGCACTTGCTCGTCTCACCCTTTCACATGCGCAAAAGGCTCCTCAAGCTCATCCGCCAGGAGGTCAAGAACGCCAAAAAGGGCAAGCCGGCCCGGATTCTGATCAAGACCAACCACATTTCCGACCGGGAGCTGGTGGATTCCCTCTACGAAGCCAGCCAGGGCGGGGTCAGGATCGACCTGATCCTGCGCGGAGTGTGTTCGGTGGTTCCCGGGGTGAAGGGGCTGAGTGAGAACATCCATGCGATCAGCATCATCGACAAATTTCTCGAGCATTCCCGAATCTGGCTCTTCCACAACCTCGGCGAT
>JAZDIG010000497.1:0-2985 GCA_043805105.1 Candidatus Glassiibacteriota bacterium
GATATCCCCGCAGCCGTAGTCCCAGAACCAGTGCCAGTTGTAGTGGAAGCGGTTTTCGTTGAATGGCCGCAGGGGGGCGGGTCCCAGCCAGAGGTCGTAGTGGACGCCGGCGGGAGTGGGGCTGTCGGCTTTGCGGCCGATCGATTCGCGTGGCTTGAAACAGAGTCCCCGCGCCAGGAATACCTCGCCGATCACTCCGGCGCGCAACTGCCTCACCGCCTCGATCACGTGCGGGAAACTGCGCTGCTGGGTGCCGCAGGCTACCACCCGGCCGTACTTGCGGGCAGCCTCCACCGCTCTTCTTCCTTCCCGGACGTTGTGGCTCACCGGCTTTTCCACGTAGACGTCTTTGCCGGCCTGGCAGGCCCAGATGGTCATCAGGGCGTGCCACTGTTCGGGGGTGGCGATCGTGACCGCGTCGATCTCCTTGTCCTCAAGCACGCGGCGGATGTCCGGCTCGAAGCCGATCTTTTCGATCCCGAGGCTGTTGGCGTACTTTTGAGTCACCGGGTAGAGCCGTTCGTCCACTTCGCAGATAGTCTTGATCCGCACGCCCTCGACTGCGCTGAAACACTGCAGATGGCTCTGGCCCTGGCCGTTGATCCCCACCACGGCCAGGGTGATCCGGTCGTTGGGGGAGGCGGCCCTGCCGCTTGCTGAACTACCCAGCAGCAGGCCGGCGCCCAGGCCGGCCGCCCCTTTGACAAAATTCCGGCGTTTCATTCGAACCTCCAGGACTGAGGATATATAATATTATACATAGTACTTCAATTCGATAGTTCGATGACTTTTTCTTTTGCCGTGCGGAATAAGTCGTAGGGGCGGACCCCCGTGTCCGCCCAAGGGAGCGAGGCATGGCTCGTAGGGGCGGGTTTGAAACCCGCCCCTGCTGCCTGTTCGTAAGACCCTCACAGCCCGGAGCAGGGGCGAACTCCGTGTCCGCCCGGTTTCTCGGTTAAATATATAAATTAATATATTGTCGAATAAATTGCCGTAGGGGCGACCGGCCGGTCGCCCGTTCTACTAATTTCTACCATTCCATTCCAGGTACACATTTTTCAGCACTGCCAGCTTTGCGGGGTCCCGCACTATGGCGTGGATCGTGAACATCATCACCCCGCTGGCCGGACCGCTGACACCGGCCCGCAGCACGCTTTCGAATTCTGCCGGGCTCACCGTTACCGGCTCGTCCGATGCCTGCACGATCGGCCAGACTTTGGGATAATCGCCGTCCCTGATCGTCAGCTCCCGGCAGAACCAGTCCACGTATTCTTTCACCCAGGATGCAGGCCGGCCCATCCGGCCATGGTAGACCATCGGGCTGAACACATCCACCACCCCGGCCAATTCGTGAAAATCCAGGCCCAGGATTCTTCTCCTGGCCCCGCCGAAATCCTCGTCAGTCCAGGGGGCGTGGTAGAGGCCGAGCAGGGCGCCGGGGCGTTCCTGCCCGATAATCCGCTTCATGTCGCGCGCCCAGCCAACAACTATGTCGCAACGCCAGTCCCGCCAGTCCTTTTCGGCGTTTTCCAGGACCCAGCGGGCCTTGACTGCAGTCGCGCCGGAATCCGGCAGATCCACTCCGCTGGCGGCTGCGAACGCAGCCAGGCAGTTGTCGCAGAAACAGGTTTCCGGCAGGATCGGCTTCGGTGATTCGAACTGGGCGTGCCAGTGCACGTAATCCATCCAGACCCCGTCCAGCGGGTATTTGCGTAACAGTTTCCGGAGGGCGTTCAGACGGTAAGCCCGGAAACCGGCATCGGTGGGACAAACTCCCATGAACCAGTCGGCCTTCGCTGACCGCCTGCCCTCGGCGTCCACCGGCCAGGCTTCCGGGTGTTCCTCCACGTAATGCTCCCCGTTCAAGACGGCGAATTCGGCGAAAACTTTCGCCCCTTCCCGCCCGGCCCTGGCAACCAGCGCGCTGTCGATCCCGTAGCTGCCGACAAAAACCGCGTTCACACCGAAATCGGCCAGCTTGTAGCCTTTCTCCCAGAAGCTATTCACTCCGCCGTAAGTGCCGCGTATTTCCACCTGCCCGGCGGCCGTTGAGGCGGCCAGCCATGTATATAAAATAATATATAATGCTTTCCCTCGGTTGCTCATATATAAATTTATCCTCCTGGTTTTCCTGTTTGGAATTCTCGCGCCCCGATGTCTGGGGCCTTGCCCGCGTAGTCATCATTGATCCCCCTGATCGGTACGCCCCGGTCGATCAGCAAGCTTCCCGGCCGAAGGCTCAGATCTCCCGGTTGCGGACTTTGGGCCAGGGAGTGGTTGCCGAGCCGATCCTCGAGATACCCCTGCCAGGGGGTGGCTCCCAGCCCGGGAGTCGAAACGAAAAGCGGATCGGCATACAGCCCGTGGCTTTCCATCCCGGTCGCCCCGGCCAGCTCCGCTATCGACAGGTAGGTCACCTTGTTCCACTCGAACCTGAGAGTGTCGGCGGCCCCGGCGGGCCAGTAGGAATTGTAATCCACCCGGTTGCCGTCCGCGCCCCGGCGCACCGCGTACCGGGAGCCGATCATGGCGTTATTGAGGAAAATTTTATTGACGCAGGGGATGTTGCTGTAGATTTCACTTACCAGGCTCACCAATGCCATGCCGTTGGAGCCGGACAGCGAATACCCGGAGTTGTGGTAGACATAGGCCGGCCCCAGGCTCGTGCAGTCGCCCACGTTGAGCTTGAAAAGCAGGCCCAGGAAAGCCGCCTCGTTGCGGGTGACGTATACCGGCCCCCGTTCGACCGGCGCCAGCGATATCGCGGTCAGGCAGTTGGCTGCCGTGTTGCCGTGGACTCGCAGGTTCACTCCGCCGCCGTCCAGCTCGTAGCTGTCGTCGCCGATATTGTACGCCCGGTTGTACATCACGTCGCAGTCGCGGTGCAGAGCCAGATCGTCCGGCCGCTGCCAGCTCAGCGCCGTGATCCCATCGAACCAGCCCTCCAGCGTGTTGTAGCAGAACGAATTGCCTCTTCCCGCGTAG
>JAZDIG010000498.1:0-2589 GCA_043805105.1 Candidatus Glassiibacteriota bacterium
GATCCGGCCCGGCCAGCGCACGACCAGAGGCACCCGGATCCCGCCCTCGTAGAGGTCGCGCTTGATCCCCCGGTAGGGGCCGCTGCTGGCGAAAAAGCCGGGGTCGTTGCCGCCCTCGCGGTGCGGACCGTTATCGCTGGCGAAAAAGATTAGGGTCTCGCGGTCGATACCCAGCGCCTGGAGCTGGGCCACGATGCGTCCCACGTCCCCGTCCAGGCGCGTGACGAGCGCGGCCAGGTTCTTCTGCTGCTGCGGCCAGTCCTGGTCCGAATACGGAAAGTCGGAGGGGGCTTCGAGGCCGTGGTCAGCGGCTTCATTGTTGGCGTGCGGAATGGTGGAGGCCAGGTATAGGAAGAACGGCCGGCGGCTGTTTTCCCGGATGAACGAGAGCGCCTCGGTGATGAACATGTCCTGCGAAAGAGTCGCTTTCACCAGCGACTCGCCGGCGCCGTCTTCCCGTTTCGGCTCGGCCAGGCGGTTCCCCGGCAGAGCGATCCGTTCCTGGTTGCGGAAGAGGAATTCCGGGTACGAGTTATGCGCGTGGCGCTGACAGAGATAGCCGTAGAAGTAGTCGAAGCCCTGCCGGCCGGGGGTGCCCTCCGACCCGGGGCCGCCCAGCCCCCACTTGCCCACCAGGCCGGTGCGGTAGCCAACCTTCTGCAGCAGCCGGGCCACGGTGACCGTATCTGCCGGCAGAGGCTCCTGGCCCATCGGAGAAACCTCCCGGTTGCCGCGGATATAGGCGTGCCCGGTATGGTAGCCGGTCATCAGGCAGCAGCGCGAGGGGGCGCAGACCGTGCTGCCCGCGTAGTGGTCGGTAAACCGCATCCCCTCCTCGGCCAGCCTGTCGATATTGGGAGTTCGTATCCGAGGCTGGCCGTAGCAGCCGAGGTCGCCCCAGCCGAGGTCATCGGTCAGGATGAAAATAAGGTTGGGCGGCCGCACCGGCGCGGTTACCGGCTCACCGGGCCTGGCGCAGCCGGCTGCGACTGTGGCCGCGGCCAGCGAGCAGCGTTTGAGGAAGTCCCTGCGCTTCAGGCGGGGAAGTCGGTCATCCGGCATGAGAGAAGTCTCCCGGTTCGAATTTTTTCTGGTAAAAGGCTTGTGGTACGGCTGGAGATCCTCGACATCCAGGCCGTCCGCCGGTCACCTCGGCGAGCGTGTTTTGCGCTGAACCCCTTTGCGCAGCTCGGTCGCGACTTTCTCCAGGGTGGTGGTCTTACCCAGCTCGGGCAGCACCACATTCACTACCATCGGCATGTTCCTGACCCGTCCGATTTCTTTCAACACCCGGTTCAGTTCGCCCACTGTTTCCACGCGGAAGCCGACTCCGCCGTAGACCTCGGTGATCTTTTCGAAGTCGTAGGCCGGCATCCGGTTGAATTCTCCCTGTACCGCTCCCTGCAGGGTGGCGTAGCCCCGGTTGTTGAGGATGAAAATGACGGGGTTCAGGCGCAGCTCGCTGAGCTTGCCGACAGCGGATTCCTGTCCCATGACGAACGCACCGTCGCCCACTATCACGAACGGCCGCAGTGAATCGTTGGCGAGCATGGCCCCGATCGCGGCGCTCACGCTCCAGCCCATGCTGCCGTAAACTCCGGGGGCGAGGAAGCGGGTATAGGCGGTATCCAGCTTGCCCGCGCCGAACAGGCAATCGCCGATATCGGAAATCACCACGGTATCATCGTCGATATAGGGATTGAGCAGGGCGAAAAAGATGTCCGAATCGATCGGAGTAGAGGGGGGCGGTACTTCGAAAGGAATTTCCGGCGGCGGCTCGCTGAATTTGTGCCTCTTCAAGCCCGCCTCGGCCAGTCCGCGCACGAAATCTTCCAGCCGCACGTTCTGATAGAGGGCCGAATCCAGCCGCACGTAGTTTTTCTGCGCGTTGATCAGCTTTGCCTGGTCGGAGAGGCGCACCGTACCGATCCCGAAATTGAAGTCAGAGAAATTTATCCCGAGCATGAGCACGCAGTCGGAGGTTTCCACGTATCTGCGTACCGCGTCGTCGTCGTACTTGTGGGAGGCGGTCTGGGCGCCGACGTAGACGCCGAGGTGCAGCGGCTGGCTCTCGTTGATCGCGCTCTTGCCGAACAGGGTGGTACAGAGGGGAATGTTGCACTCGTTGGCGATCCGGATGACCAGGCTGTTGAGCCCGTAGCGCTGGACGTCGGTGCAAACCCAGATCACCGGTTTCCGGCTTCTGTCGATCAGCTCGATCGCTTCGTGCAGGCTTTCGGCCAGGGGACGGGCGGCAGAGGTGGGCGCCTGGTAGGGAGTGCGTTCGTAGCAGTCGTGGGCCGGCAGGCGGGCGCCCCACATGTTCCGCGGCACCTCCAGATAGCCCGGCTGTTTCTGTGTGGTGATGAATTCGAGCAGATTGTCGATCTGGGAGCGGGCCGTGTGCACGTCGTCGATCCGTTCGGCCATGCCGGTCACCTGTTCGAAAACCGCCTTCTGGTCATCGGCGCCCTTGACCACGTGGTGGATCCGGTAATGCAGGAGGTCCTGGCCCTTGAGGTATTCGTCCCGGGCCGGGGCGCCGCTGATCACCAGCACCGGCGAATCCTCGACGAAAGCCTGGGCGCT
>JAZDIG010000499.1:0-5451 GCA_043805105.1 Candidatus Glassiibacteriota bacterium
GATCAGCGACCAGTACAAGGGCGATGGCTATACCCTGGTCCACCTTTTCGCCTCCAAACGCTTCAGCGAGAATATCGAACTTTTCGGCGGGGTCAACAACCTGCTCAACAACGACCCCAACATTTACGGTTTTGCCGAGGGCGCGGGGTCGCCGGGTACCTATTTCTTTTTCGGCTTTACCCTGGATACCTGGGACCACAGCAAGGAGTGGTAGCACAGCCGCGGGAGGAAAATTCCCTTCCGACCGGAGGAATCTGGCATGAAACATTGTCTATTGGCTTTGGCAGTTGCATTCTCGGTATTCAGCGCCTCCTGCGGCTCAGGCCGCGGCGATCCGACAGCCACCGCCGGCGGTACCGGTGATTTCGGCGGGTCGCTGGCCAGCGGCAAGAACGGCGCCAACCTCGCGGTAACCGATCCGAACAGTCTGGCTTTCAGCCTCGAGCTCTTCAAGGACCTCTACCCGTCATTCCTGAAGGCGATGAGTGGAACCTCCATCGTACCAGAAGCCGGCGGACAGGTCCGCATACTCGGCGGCTTTACCGGTTACGGGATCGCTTCCCTGCCTCCGGACACTCTGGGAACCAGCGCGACTATAAACGGGCTGGAAATCACCTATTACGATTACTCGGAGGCAGGACGGATTTTCATGGGCGGGAAAGTGACCTTTTCCGGGACCTTCAGCAAAGTGGGGACCCGCTGGGTGCCCACCAGGGTTATCCTCAACAGCGGCGGCCTTGCCTTCGCCGGGAGTTATTCCGGGACGCTGACGTTCGACAACTTCAGGCTGTTCTTCGATTCCCAGGGCGTTCTGATAGATTTCATCGGGGAGCCGGACAGCGTGATTTGCCCGCTTCCAATCCAAGGCAACATGTTCGTCGACTCGGGCGGCGGAACGCTCAGGTTCAATCCATACTACCGTCCCTGCCTGCCTTTCTGAATGTAAATCCGGAATAAACCGAGCCGGGCGGCAGGCTGCCTGGAACGGCACGGAATAAGCTCCGACCCGGCCGGAGCAATCCCGAACCCCGAATTTCCGCTTGCCGGCCTTATTATTCCGGACTGCATAATCCGTGAAAGACGCTGACAACAGAGCTTTTTCAGGAAACTCATTTCGCGGTCGGAAGCAGCATCAGGCAAGAATCCGCTTTTTCCTGCTGTTATTCATCAGCCTAACTGTCTGGACCGGCTGCAGCAACGACCGCGGCGACCCGCTGGCTGCCGGTGATAAATCCGGAAGTTTTGGCGGATCGCTCGTCAGCGGAGCGGACGGCCCCAATCTGGCGGTAACCGAGCAGAACCGGCTGGGTCTTTGCCAGGAAGTTTTCTCTCAGCTCTACAGTGTCTATCTGAAAGCGGTTCCCGCCGTCCTCACCGCGCCGGACATTGCCGGCGGCGTTCGCGTACTGGGCAACTATAAAGGATACACCGTGGTCCGGGACCTGACGGATGTCCCGGATACACTGCGGAACAATCGAACCCTCTATTTCGTATTGGCTGTGACCTTCTTCGATTACTCCGAATCCGGCGGCCTGTTTCTGGGCGGAAGTGCGGGCTATTCGACTTCGACGGAAAAAATCGGCGCCGAATGGGAACAGCGTGATATCCTTCTGAGCGATGGCCTGGCATTCGCCGGGAATTTCAGCGGTTCGATCGAATTCGAGAATTTCCTGCTGCCGGTCGATCCGGCCGGCGGGCTGATCGGCGTGGGTGCGAGCGCAGGCGAGCTGAGCTCGCACCTGCTGACGGGTGAAGTGATAATCACCTCCGGCGGTCAAACTTTCAGGTTCAACCCGTATCTTTGGACGCAAGCTCCTGAATAAAGCGATAAAGGGCATCCTACGGGGAACGCGGAAGAGTTTGCATTTCTCCGGATTCCAGAATCGTCGAATCAGAGGCTGTAAAAGCCCTGAAGCCTTGAGATTCTCTGAATAAATCAAACCGGCAATCCCCGGCCGATACTCGACTTGCCGTACGCTTTTCGCTTGCGGGCCACTGCGCTGCCGTTTACCGGGAAAATGCAGGCCTTTCAGTAAACGCTGTTCGCCGAATGTCCGATGAACCATTTTAAAAAAGAAGCTCTCTTGAATAGCACCGAACTCAAATCTGTGCCGGGAAAAGCCTATTACGGTCGTAAAAAGTCAGTGGTGAAACTCCGGATTTTCGCACTTTTAGTCGCCGCCGCGGCTGTCTGGACCACCTGCAGCAAGGACCGCGGCGACCCGCTCTCAGTGGCCGGCGGCACCGGGGATTTCGGCGGATCGCTGGCCAGTGGCAAGAACGGCCCCAACCTCGCAGTAACCGAGCAGAACAAGCTCGAGTTTTGCTGGGCGATCTTCCATGAGCTCTATCCTTCATTCCTGAAAGCGGTGAATGGTACAGCCATTGTGCCGATTTCCGGAGATCAGGTCCGCATACTGGGCACTTATACGGGTTATGCAATCGCTTCCCTCCCTCCGAAAACTTCCGGAACCAGCGCGACTGTAAACGGGCTGGAACTCACCTATTTCGATTATTCCGAATCAGGCACCATCTTTCTGGGCGGAAAAGCCGTTTATTCAGGAGAATTTATAAAAAATGATCTTAGCCTGGTACCGAACCGGTTTGTCCTCGATACTGGCGGGCTTGTCTTCGCCGGGAAATATTCCGCTTCGGTGAAATTCGATGACTTCAGAATATTTTTCGATTCCTGGGGAGTCATGATCAATTTCATAACTGAACTCGATTCAGTGATTTGTTTTCTCCCCCTCCAGGGAGATATGTTCATCGAGTCGGGAGACAACTCTCTGCTGTTTTTTAATCCCTATTTTCGCGCTTGCATCGATCCTTATGCAGATCGCCCGGATTAGCGGAGGCCGTCAACCGGTTATCCGGCGCTGGAAACCGGCGCCCTGCCGGATGGCGGTGCGAAATGTCGATAAGATCATTTCTCGTTCGAAAAAATCCCGATGCCAAACTGTGGGTTTTCGCACTTTTATCGGCCTTCGCGGCACTTTGGGCCGGCTGCAGCAATGAGCGCGGCGACCCGCTGGCTGCCCCCGGGGAGGGAGGATCGCTCTCCGCCGGCAGGAACGGTCCCAACCTGGCGGTCAATGCCCAGAACCAGCTCGCACTCTGCCAGGAAGCCTTCGAGCAGCTTTTCGGTGCGTATTTGAAAGCCTTGCTGCTCAGAGCCTCTGCTCCGACTGCCGGTGAAACCGTGCGCTTTCTCGGCAATTATACCGGCTACGCCCTGGTCGGTGCCGTACAGGACTCCGCTGCGGACTCCCTCGCCGCCAGCCTGGCCGCCGGCAGCAGCTTCGTAGTCACTTTCTACGATTTTTCCGAATCCGGCAAGCTGTTTATCGGCGGCAGCATCGAATATGCCGGCTCCCTGAGGGAGGATTTATATCTGGACAATGCCATTGCCTTCGCCGGGGATTATTCGGGTACGATGAAATTCCTCAACTTCAGGCTGCCGGTCGATTCCAGTAACAATCTCTTCCCCGTAACCGCCACCACTGAAGAATTATTGTCCCATCCCGCAGTCGGTAACGTGCAAATCACCTCGGGCGATTACAAGGTCCTGTTCAATCCTTATTTCCGCATGTTCCCCCATCCATAGCCGACGGTAAATGATTTCGCGTTGATGGCCGCCTGTCCCGCCCGGGTGGCCAGCACCGAAACAATTCCCATTTGGCGGCGGTAATTGTTAAATTTGAATTTGATTTCGCCGGGATTAGACTTTACGAGAGCCAGCCATGAATAAGCCTCGTCACACCAGCCTGCGCACCAGGCTAACCCTTACCTTCGCCGGCTTCGTGGTGCCGGTGATCGCGGCCAGCGGCTTCTTTTTCTACGAGACCGCCCGCCGCAGCCTCGACCGCGAGCTCGGCCTGCGCCTGGTGGCGGTGGCTGAATCCGCCGCCAGCCGGTTCAACCCGGCGATTATCTCGAGCTTCCGGGACGGCGACCAGCAGGGCCGTATCTACCAGGGCTACCGGGCGAGCTTGGCCGAAATCGCCCGGCGCACCGGGGTGAAACGGCTCTTCGTCTTCGACTCCAGTCTCGCCAGCCTGCTCGATACCGATGAAGGCGTGCGGATCGGCACTCACTATGCGCGGCTGGCCTACCAGAGGCAGGAGATCGAAGCCTGCCTCGCCGGCGCCCGGTCGGCCAGCGTGCTGTTCCGGGGCGAGGACGGCCAGTGGTACAAGACCGGTTTCGCCGCCATCCGGGACGAATCCGGCCGGGCGGTGGCCCTGGTGGCTAGCGATACCAGCGCCTCCTACCTGGAAGTGATCGCCGGGCTGCGCAGGTCGGTGATCGTCTTCGTCCTGGTGGGCGCGGCCCTGGCTGTGGGACTGGCCTTCCTCGTGGCGCGCACCGTCACCCGGCCGGTCAGCCAGCTGGTGGCCCGGGCCGAAAGGATCGGCCGCGGCAGCCTGGACCGTCCGGTGGGTCTGGCCGAGCCCGGGACGCGTGAGATCGCCAGCCTCGCCCAGGCGCTGGAGCGGATGCGGGAGCGGCTGAGCCAGCGGGAGGAAAGCCAGCGGACGATGGTGGCCGGAGTGGCCCACGAAATCCGCAATCCCCTGGGCGGAATCGAAATGTTCGCCTCGCTGGCCCGCCAGGAAGCCGGCCCCGGCAGCCAGGCCGCCGATTACCTCGACCGGGTGATCCGCGAGGTGGCAAGCCTCAAGACGATCGTCAACCATTTCCTCGAATTCGCCCGCCCGGCTCCGCTGCGGCCGGAAACCGCCGAGTTGGCGCCCATCGTGGCCAAGGCGGCGGCCCTGATCCAGGCCGAGGCGGCCCGGGCCGGGGCAAATCTGGTTATCGACCTGCCCCCGGAACCACTCCCGGTCCGGGTCGACACCGAACAGATTTCGCGGGTCTTTCTCAACCTGTTCCAGAACGCCCTCCAGGCCTTCGACAACGCCGGCGGCACCATCCGGGTAACCGCCGGTAGGGCGGCCGGCGATGAGGTGGCCGTGACCGTCCAGGACGACGGCTGCGGCATGGACGAACAAACTCTCGGGAAAATCTTCAACCCGTTCTTCACCACCCGCAGCGACGGACTGGGACTGGGCCTGGCCATCGTGAAAAAAAGCCTGGAGGAAAACGGCGGGGCGGTGGAAGTCCGGAGCAATCCCGGCAAAGGCACCCGTTTCACCATCTACCTCCCAGCGGGCAGGGAGTAATGATCGATACGTTCACCGGCTTAGTAAAGGTTTTCTTAAATATGGTTACGTTGCACTCAATTGAATATCCCTGCGATTGCGCCGAATCAAATGCGGGGGGGATTATCCTTATCGTAGCGACTGTCTTAAAAGTCAAGCGGTAACCCAGATATCAGGTGGATTATTTTTCAAGATTGCGTTAAGTAAAATGAGCAATTTACGGCTACAGGCCGTGAGAGCGAGTTTTTTGGGTTTGCCGGCCTGGATAAGTTTTTGATAGAAGTTGCGG
>JAZDIG010000500.1:0-2760 GCA_043805105.1 Candidatus Glassiibacteriota bacterium
CGGCAGCCTCGACTCCGGACTCGAGCGCCGCATCGCCTCCGGCTGCCTAAGGTATTTCTGGGAGGGCGGCATGCTGAGTCCCAGCGGCCTGGTGCAGCCGGGCTGGCTGGGTCCCAATGCTGTCGTGGCCGAAGAGTACACTCACCGGGGAGCGCCTTATTGGGTCAGCGTGGGATTCAGCCCACTGCTGCTGGCGGCGGATCATCCCTTCTGGACTACGGTGGAAAAGCCGATGCCGGCCGAGGTCGAAAACCGGATCAAGGTGGTGCCGGCGGCCCAGATGGTTTTAAAGATCAACGTCCGCCGCGGCGAATCCCGCCTTTACCCGATCGGCAGCCCTCGGCACAACCAGGTGGCCTGGCAGACCGGCACCAAGTACTACCAGCACGCCTATTCGACCAACCTCGGCTGGGCCGCCCTGGGCCAGAATAGCCCCGAGCTGGCCGCCGGCCGCAGCGGGGTGTCGCTGGACGGCGTCCACTGGAGCTACCGCACTCAGCCTGCGCCGATTTTTATCAGCGAACGCCACAACGCCGGCTACTATCTGGCAGACCTGGGCGCCGCCGGCTACGCCCGGGTGGTGACCCAGACCCTGATCGGCGCGGATGGCGAAGTCCAATGCGTATACCATACCTACCCGAAACCTCTCTACATCCGGGTGGCCGGCTATGGGATCAGCGTACCGCATGGTGGAAAAGCCGGAGAAATCAGGGCGGAAAGTAGATTGAGAGTGAAAAGCGAGTCGTTCCAGAGCCTGTTGAATATCCTGCAGGCCCCGGAGGGAAAGCTCGAAACGGTGGCGGTTCTCCCCCGCCAGGGCTGGAACCACAGCCATCTGCTGGGCGGAACCGCCGCTTTTCCGCAGTGGACCAGCAATCAGCCGGTGCCTCCCCGCACGCTGGTGATATATTATACGGACGCCGCGCGGGACGAACAGATCGAGCCGCCGGAGGTCGAGGTGTTCAAGGACCGGCTCGAGGAGGGTTTCTGGGTGCGGTTCGAGGGAGTGCAGAACCTGTGCGAGGTGTTTTAGACCTA
This sequence comes from Candidatus Glassiibacteriota bacterium, assembly GCA_043805105.1. Lineage (GTDB taxonomy): Bacteria > Gemmatimonadota > Glassbacteria > GWA2-58-10 > GWA2-58-10 > JAZDIG01. The sequence continues at coordinate 1,039 of JAZDIG010000500.1, forward strand.
GAAAAAAGCCAGTCGCCCCAGGCATTATCGCCCGAAGCGGTCAGAATCGAATGGATCAGCCATTGCGATTCGAGGCGAACCGTGGGTTCGCCAGGGGGCGGGCCGGCACGTTCATTGCCAGAACGCTCCGGCGAGAACACCCCTCGGTGGCCGCAAATCGCAATGAACGTGCCGGCCCGCCTCACGCCATCGCCCAGAAATCACCGCTATCTCTCGGACTTTCAATCCTCCAGCCGGGGCGTCTCCAAGCCCTGCACGGCCACGCCGTGCTTGGCGGCATACTGCCCGATACAATCCGCCAGCGATTTATGCCACTTTTCGAGCTCCATCCGCTGGAAGGGCGCGATCATGTAGTCCAGCCCCTGGCGGCGGTCGGCGAAGTGGTCTTTGACGTCGTCCATCACCCAGAGGAAGTCCCGGCCGCCGACGCTGCGGTTCTTGGGATAGCGGCTCACTTCCCAGACTTTCACCACCTCTTTCCACATCCACTGCCTTTCTTCCAGGAGCTCGCTCACCGTGTTTCCCGCTTCCACCAGGTTCGCCACCGCCTCGTCTGGCTTGCCTCCCTTATCCGCCTCGCCGGCTGCTGTCAGCGATTTTTCGGCGGCCTCGAGCTCGACCAGGGTATTGATGAAGTGCCGTTCGAGCCAGGCCAGCGAGAGCAGCACTTCCAGCGAGTAACGGTTACGTTCCACGCTGCCAAGGTCCTGGTTTATCAGGTAAATCACGCGATCAATCTGCTCGCGCATCCTGCCGGCCCGGGCTATCCGGTCCGCGTAGCGCTCGCTGAAAGTCGCCTTGACCGCCAGGCTCTCCGGCGAGGGCAGGGCGGGGGGCTGGAGCAGGTAGTCGGTGAGATGGTAGGGAAACTTTCCCCGCGAGTTGCCGTAGGTCACTCCCCGTTCTTTCGACTGCACCTCTTCCCAGCCGTCCTCGAAAAACCGCGCGCCCTCTTCGACCAGCCGGTAGATGGAAACCACGTCGCTCCCGGACCGGCCGTAGTAGACGTCCATGAAATCGGCCGTCGCCTGCTCCACGGTGGGCTCCCGGGTATTCCAGGCCCAGGCGCTGAAAGCAGCCCAGCCCAGCATGAACGTTTCCTCGTGCAGGCCCGAATCGTCCCAGGCGGCGCAGAAAGAGCCGATCGGCCGGGCCCCTCTGGCGCGTATCCGGGAAACGATGGTCCGGGAATCCTCCAGCCGTCCGCTGCTGTAGCTGCCGCGGTATTCGACCGGGAACAGGTTGGGAAACAGCAGCTCCTCTCCCTGGATGGAAGTATAGGCGATCTGGCCGATACCCGCCTTGTTCTGTTCGGCGATCCATTCCGGGTCCCGGTCCGGCACGGTGATCGCATCGATCAAGCCGGCCGGGAGCTGATGGATGTCCTGGCCGAGCAGGGGGTATTCGACCCAGCAGAGCATTTTGCGGCCCCGCTCGGCCATCCAGGCGTGGACCCGGTTGACGTAATCTACCCACCACTGGCTGCGATTGATGTCGTTGTAAGGTCCTATTTTCTGGCACTTGTCGCAGATACCCGCTTAGTAAATTTCATCGGTGGACGCATGGAAATCTTCCACCCCCGGAGTGGCGTCAATCATGTCCTGGTAAATGTCCAGGATCAACTGGATGGCCTCTTCATCGCACATGCAGGCCTGGTAGTTGCTGCCATCGGATTTGAGGTGCGCAAACTGGGGATGCTTGAGCACGTAGGAAAAGTGGGCC
>JAZDIG010000501.1:0-6449 GCA_043805105.1 Candidatus Glassiibacteriota bacterium
TCGCCGCTGGTGGAGCGCGACAGCTTGTAGGGGCAGTCGATGATGTTGTACATCAGGTTGCGGATGAAGTAGGTCGGCCCGCCCAGGCCCGGCTGAGAGCTCAGTCCCATGAAACAGTTGGTCAGCCGGTTGCGCATGATCCGGCAGTTGCCCTGGGCGAAATCCGCCTCGATTCCGTCATCCGCGCCCAGCAGGATGTCGTTGTTGTAAACGTCGATACAGGTCTGCTGATAAGTGCCCAGGTCCTCCATGAACGAGATACAGTCGCGGAAGCCTTTCAGCCGGTTGTAGCAGATCACGTTGCCGGGCCCGGTGATCTGGATCCCCTCGCCCACGTTGCCCGCTCCCCCGCTGACCAGGCTGGCGCCCATGCCCATCGGAGTCCAGGGCATCACATAGGTGACCACGTTGTCGGCGATATAGCAGTTACTGGCTCCCGGCGGCCTGGCGGCCGTGATCCCGTACTTGGCGTTGACCTGGCAGCGAATCACCGCCACGTCGTCGCAGCGCAACAGGTCCACGTTGCCGTTGACCGTGACGCCCTCGAGAATCACGTGGCTTTGCCCCCCGAAACTGAAGCTGTCGAAAGTGCTGTTGATCACCGGGTGGGTGCCGTCGGCGCGGATCACGATCGGCCGGCCCGGCCCGCCGTTCCGCCGCAGGGTGAAGTCGCCGTAGTAGCCGGGGGCGAGCAGGAGGATGTCGCCGGGCCGGGCCGCCAGCACCGAATCCTCGAAGGTCGCCGCATTGACTTTCTTCACCATCCCATCCGCCGCCGGCCGGGGGACCGGCCGGGTGCGGGCGGTCACCACTTTCTCCGCCCGGCCGCCGTCGAGGTCTTTCAGGGTGAGCCTGATCTCGTATCCGGTGTCCGGCTTCAGGTCGAAAAGGCTGCCGGAATGCCGGTTTTCCCAGAAAAAGGTCGGCCGGGTGCCGCGGGACTTGCCCGCGGGTATGCGCCGCAGCGGCAGGCCCTCATGCCACTGGCTCTCGCCGGCCCTCCGGTACTGGACGGTCACCACGCCGTCCAGGTCGTCATCGCCCGTGATGAACCAATCCACCGCCAGATTGGTGATGGTGGGATAGGGTGTTTCGACCTGGCCCGGCACGGTTTCGTCCATGGCGGCCGCGGGAGCCGCCCATAGCAGAATCGCCGTTGCCAGGAGAAGCGGATAAAAGCCGTTTCCGTTCATCGAGCCGCCTTTGCGCTGGAATTCGACGGTAAACCGGATAATTCAATGTATCAACATTTAGTGTTCAGGCAATGAATAACATTTAGCGATTCGTTTTCTGCCTTTCTTCCCAGAGCGTCTCTTCATCGACCCCCGGCGGCCGCGGACCATAATGTTCGGGCGGGCGGCCGTATTCATGCGCGCCGATATCCGGCCCGGCGCCGGTGAAATCGTCGTTAACATCGCTCAGCCGCTTCGCCGCATCCACCACCGCGGAGCCTTGCGCCGGACGAAGGTCCGCCGGCCCACGCTCCGGAAATGCCGGGTCCGGGAAATCGACCCGGCCGGCGAACACTTCGATCCCCACCTGACGGTTATGGCCGCCGGTCAGCCGGTCAAGCTCGGCCAGCGAGCCGAAACGCTGCCTGCCGATTATCCCGGCAAAGGGCGTCCCGACCGTGCCCACCGCGTTGTACTCGAAGCTGCAGGTTTCGTTGAACCCGGGAAGCGCCACCGCCAGACCCGCGGGGCCCTCGCTGCTGGCGTAGCGGCCGAAACGACCGGCGCCGGTCCCGCCGAGAGTGAGGTTGTTGATGAAATGGGTGCGGAAGTATTCGTTCTGGTAGTGGTGTTCGTAGAAACCATCGCCCACCTTGACCACGGTGTTGTGCAGGAAATAGTTGCCCACGCTGTGACGTTCGAGCTTGAACGGGCAGATCACCACGTTATAGATCACATTGCGGATGAAGTAGACCGGCCCGCCCAGGGTGGGCTGGCCCGACAGGCCCATGCCGCAGTTGGTGAGACGGTTGCGCATGATCCGGCAATTGGCCGACAGGAAGTCCGCCTCGATACCGTCGTCCGCGCCGACCGAGATGTCGTTGTTGTAGATATCGAAACAGCGCTGGTCGTAGGGCCAGAGGCTTTCCATACTCGAGATGCAGTCGCGGTAGCCCCGCACCCGGTTGTAGCAGACCACGTTGCCGGGCCCGGTGATCTCGATCCCCTCGCCCTGGTTGGCCCCGCCCCCCCCGACCAGGCTCGACCCGATTCCCTCCGCTACCCAGGGCATGGGGCCAGTGACCACGTTGTCGGCGATGTAGCAGTTGGCGCAGCCCGGCTGCGGCTTGGCGATAATCCCGTAGAGCGCATTGACTGTGCAGCCGCGCACGGCGCAGCTTTCGGCGAAGCGCAGGCTCACCGGGCCGTTGACCGTCACTCCCTCCAGGATCAAGTGCCGGCGGCCTTCGAGGCTCACGCTGTCGAAAGTGGAATTGATCAGCGGGTGCGACCGGTCGGAGCGGATCACGATCGGCCGGCCCGGCTCGCCGTCCCGGCGCATGGTGAACCCACCGTAGTAGCCCGGCGCCAAGAGCAGCACGTCTCCCGGCCGGGCGGTGAGCGCGGAATCGGCGAAAGTGACGGGATTGACCTTTTTGACCGTCGAATCGGCCGCGGCCCGGGGGACCGGCCGGGTCCGCGCGCGTACGGTCTGGACCGTATCGCCACCGTCCGGGTCGTGCAGGCTGAGCCGGATTTCGTATTCGGTGGCAGGTCTCAGGTCAAACAGGCTGCCGGCGAACATGTTGGGCCAGCGGTAGACCACCGGGCTTTTCTCAGGCGGCACGCAGTCGGCCGGCACCCGCACGAGCGGCAGGGCCTTCCGCCAATTGTCCTGACCGGCCTGGCGGAAGGTGACTTCCACGGTGGCGTCCAGGTCATCGTCGCCCGAGATCAGCCATTCCACGGCCAGGTTGGTAAGCGTGGGAAAGGGAGTGGAGACCCGGCCCGCAACTGTGCGGTTCCCGGCCCAGGCGAGGGAAAGGCTCGCGCTCAAAAGCGGGAATACGACCGAAAATATCTTAGGTTTCAAGCGGCTTCAGCCCTCCTCCGGCTTATGGCTCGCGGGTTATCCGGAGATCGTCGATCATGATCCACTGGTCGTCTTTGGCTCCCGGCCCGATGTAGGGCAGCATCAGGAACTGGTCGATCTTCATCTGCGGGTGGACGGCGGTGCGGAAAAGCACGTCGTGGTGGTCGATCAGGAGCTTGCCGTCCTGCCAGTACTGGAGTTCGCCGTCGTTGACACCCTTGCCGCCGGTGATGGAATTGAGCTTGAAGCGGGCCTTGACCAGGTGCCAGTCTCCCTTGTAGTAAGGGCCCGGTTCATCGGAAAAGGCGATAATTTCCGCCTTGAAGGTCTTGCCGTTGCGGTAATCTTCGCCGGCTTTGTAGTGGTCGCCTTTGTAGCCGTCCGAATCGCCGTTGCCGCCGGCCACCGCGCGGTTTTCGGTGATCGCGGTCAGGTCCTGGCCGATCCGGCTGACGTCGATATTCCGGCTGTCCTGGAGGCCCATCATCGCCCGACCATCGACCGCTTCCACGTAGAGGGTGAGATGGGTGGAGGCGGGCCCCCAGGTTTTGGGGTCAAGGTCGGTCATGAAAAGGAATTCGTGGGGATGATAGCCCCGGCCGGTCCACTGCCAGTTAGGGCTGTGCTTCACCCAGTAGCTCAATATCACGCTCTCCCCCGGCTCGATCTCCACGCGGCCGCCCTTACCGCCCGGCAGCACCTGGCCCTTTTGCCAGCTCCAGATGCAGCAGTGTTTCCCGCTTTTCGCGTCCCGGTCCGTTATCTCGATCCGGGGACTATCGTACCAGCCCCGGCCCTCAAACCGGCCGTCTTCGAAATCCTCGGAGTACAAAAGCTTTCCCTGTTCCGCCGCTGCGGCCACTCCCGGCAGCACCGGTGCCATCAGCAGGCAGGCTATGGCAGCGGCTGTCAATTTCTCGTACATATTCACCTTTCCTCTCCGGTTCAGCGTTTCGCCTGTTCGATTTTTTCCGCGGTTTTAAAACTGAACACGTCTCCCCATTTGCCCACCGCGCCCCGGCTGTCGCGGGCCCGTACTTTCCAGTAGTAGGTAGTGGCCGGCAGGAGGAAGCTTTCCGAGACCTGCCAGCGGCAGTCCGCGGAGCCGACGTTGCGGTAGGTGGCGGGCGACAGGGGCCAGCGGCAGTCCGGCCTAAGGCTCAGCATGACCTGGTAGTCTGCGACCCCGTCCCCCTTGTCCGGGTCCCTGGCGGGCTGCCATTCGAGGGTCGGGGTGAGGGTGTCGAAGCGGTCGGGCGAGACCGCGCGGTCGACCACTCCCGGCGGGGTATTGTCGCTATGCTCGCGCCAGGTGTAAGTGATCCGCACCTTGCGCTCCCCCGGCGAGCTGTCGCGCCAGCGGATTACGTTGCGGCCCAGGGAAAGAGCCGGCAAGCCGTGGGGCGAGACCTGCAGGTCGGTGACCAGGCGGAAGCTTTCGAGACCGCTGCGCTCCTGGCGGCCCGAATTCTTGCCGCTGGCGACCAGAAAGACCAGCCGGTAAGTGTAGACTGGGGCGTTTTTGTAAACGAAGGGGTCCAGCCATAGATCGATATTTTCCGTGCCGCCGCCCCACTGGAAGTTGTAGACTTCGTCCCCGCCGCCCCAGCCCGGCCCGGCAAAATTCACGGTCAGCCGGTCGCGGCCCTGGTCGCTTTTGAACACCCGGGCCTGGAAGCGCGAGCCGACCACCGGATAGGGGCTGGCCGTGGGGATGTCGAAGCGGGAGGGCCGTGAGTAGATTTCGTCCTGGAATTCTGCCACGTGCACGGCCGGGTCGAAACCATCCCGCTGACGGCTGGAGATGTTGTCCCATCTTTCGAAATGGCAGTAGTCCAGCAGGTCGATCTTTTTCAGATCGGGTTCCCAGACGAGCTGTCCATTGGCGTAGCGCACCGGCGCCAGCGGGTCCTTGTCCGGGGATTCGAACTTGGCGAGCCGCGGCTCCCACCAGCGGGTGAGGATTTCACCCGGGCGCAGGGTCATGGACATCGAATAGTTTTTGCGGTTCTCGCTGTCGTAGCCGTCGGAAATCCAGTTGTCGCGTTCGGTGGTCAGGTAGTGGACGAACTCGCGGTTGCGCCAGGAAACATCATTGCCGCGCACCCAGGGGTCGCGGGGGTGGATCGAGCGTTCGATCAGCCAGGCGTCCTTCATCAGCTCGGCCATGCCCGCCACCGTGCGGTTGTCGCGAGCCAGGTAAAAGACTTTCACGTTGCCGTCCAGCATGTGCCAGCCGCCGTTATAGAACACCTCGCTCACCGTGTGCCCGGCAATTTCCCAGACCCGCGCCTCCAGGCCGGCGGCGCGGCAGAGCGCCTTGATCCAGCTCGCGGTGTGCCCGCAGATTCCGTAGCCGTAGCCGTTCATGGCCCGCACCGGTTGCAGCGCGCTTTCATCGTTGGGCGAGCGCTGGAACCTCCGCCAGTGCACCCACTCCCAGATCGCCATGGCTTTTTCCTCATCGGTGGTGCAGCCGCGGGTGATTTCAGCGGCCAGCGAGGCGACGTCGAACCAGTCATAGAGGCCGTTGGCCGTGAGGCGGGGGTCGACCACCGGAGTGTCGCCCAGGTTCTCGATCCTGATTTCGACGTTTTCCGGGTCGATTGTGCCGGCCACCTCGATCGCGTATTCGATATCGCCGGCAGTAACGATCTGGGTGTGAGTCCTGAGCTCGCCTGTCGCGGCCCGGGCAAGCGAAACCGCGCAGGCCAGCGCCAAGATACATGTCAATATAAACCAGCGCCGCCATTCCATCGGGGTCTCCTTTTGGATGAAAATTCGAATAATGGTGTCAGATAGCTTCAGTCTATCCTGATCCGGCAGAGTCGGGGCAGTGAGGCTGGATGGAAACAGCCGGTATGCGTTAATGAATATGGTATAGCCCTTTACCGGGTAAGTCAATCCAGAAATGGCTGCCGGCGGTGAAAGAACACTTTTACGAAGCGGCGAATGTAGTTATTATACGAGCGGGGAGAGGGCGCGGGAGCTTTGTCTGATTGCTGGTAACGGAAAACAGGCTGAAACGGTTTTCGGCCCGAACGAGCGGCCTGGCTGCCATTCGGCCCGGCCGGACTTGATGTTTACTCTTAAGCCAGGGGGTTTTCCATGCGTTCATCGATTCCGGTTCTTCTGAGGTCAGTCTTTGTCTGCCTCCTGTGCGGCTACCACAGCTCTCCCGCCGCAGCTTCGCCCGCCGGATCGATCCGGCTGGGCGCCTACGAGGGCACGCGCACCGATGCGACCCATCTGATCCGGATCTACTCGCCCTGGTACCCGGAGCAATACCTGTCGATCAACTTCCCCGAGCACTGCTGGGGCAAGGGCCTGCCGAATGTCACGCACATGAGCCAGACGCCTATCACTACGCCCTGGCGCTACAACGCCGACAGCACGGAGGCGGT
>JAZDIG010000502.1:0-5048 GCA_043805105.1 Candidatus Glassiibacteriota bacterium
GCCGGCGGAGTTGAAAGCCGCACGGCCCTGTTCTGCCTGTTCGCCGCCTACGGTGCGGCGGTCCTGTTCAATTCGTGGTTTCTCGCGCGGTCGCTGCCGGAAGAGGCACGGAGCGCCGAGCCGGTGTACCGGAGGCGGGAATGGGTGGCGGTGGGGGCGGGCATGCTGTTCGTGTCGGGCCAGTACCTGATATTCAACCGGGTGGACATCATGATGCTGGAGCCGATGGCGGGTAAAGCGGCGGCGGGAGTCTATTCGGCAGCGGTGAGACTCGCCTGGCTGGTCAGCTTTTTCGTGCAGGCGGTCAGCGTGATCGCCGCTCCGCTGATCGCCGAGCTGCACGCAGGCAATCGGCGGCTGGAGCTCGAGAGGATGGTCCATCTGACAGTCAACGTCTCCTCGGCTTGTTCGGCCGCGGCGTTCGCGGCGCTGGTGGTTGGGGGCAAGTTCGCTCTCGGCGTATTCGGCCCCGAATTCACTACCGGCTACCATGCGCTGGTGATCCTCTGCGCGGCGCAATTTTTTAACGCGGTCACCGGGCCGTCCGGGTTTCTGCTGACCATGACCGGCCACGAGCGGCTGCTGGGGGGCCTGCTTTCCGTGGCCCTGGCGCTGAACGCCCTGCTGAATTTCATCCTCATCCCGCAGTACGGGATGGAAGGAGCGGCCGCAGCCACGGGGATTTCCACCATATTCTGGAACGCCCTGGCCGCGGTCCTGATCCACCGCAAGCTCGGGATAATCCCGGTGATCGGGCTGAGCGGCCGCGGCCGACACGGGCAGGAGTGAGAGTATGGACCTGGCCGGAAAGGAATACTGGGAGGCGCTCTACTCCTCCGGCGGCAGACTCGAAGTCGCATTCAATCCTCTGCGGAGGAATTTCAGGGACCTGCACCGGCTTTTCGAAAAGCACCTGCCGGCCGGCGGCGGGAGGAAGTTCCTGGAGCTGGGCTGCTGCCCGGGCAGGTTCCTCTGGTACTTCAGCCGGTATTTCGGCTACGAAGTGAGCGGGCTGGATTACCTCGAATCCGGCTGCCGGCGGACCGGGGAATCCCTGGCCGAGGCAGGGGTAGCGGCCCGCGTGATTCAAACCGACCTGTTCAGTTACACGCCGGAGGCCGGTGAACGCTGGGACGTGGTGGCGAGTTTCGGCCTGGTGGAGCACTTCGAAAACGGCGCCCAAGTGCTGGCCCGGCACGCCGGACTTACCCGTCCCGGCGGGTACGTGCTGGTGGTCGTACCGAATTTTCAAGGGTTGTACGGCTGGATTCTTTCGAGGGTGAACCCGAGAGCGTTCCGGGCCCACCGGGTCATGAGTCTCGAAGAGCTGAGGAACGAGGCGGCCGGTGCGGCGGGGATCAGGGTCGTGGAGGCTGGGTATTACGGCAGGCTCGGGTTCGGGCATACGGGCCTGAAAGAGCTGGCGGCCAGGTGGGGCCGGGTGGTCTCCTTTGCCGTGCGGGCGCTGCTGTTCGCGGTCGAAACGTCCGGCCAGGTTCTGCCGCGCACGCGGCATTTGTCTCCCTGGATCGTGCTGCTGGCGCGCCGGGAAGATGGTTGAGTGGGGCTTATTTCTTTCAAGTTAAAATGTCAATTGGAATTCTGCTCTGGAGTCTATCCATTTTTCCGGAAAAGGCTTATTTGTTCTTTTGTCGCCAAAAGAACCAAAAGCGTTTCCTTTGTAACCAAAGGAAAACAAAGTTAATCCAGACCTCGAGTCTTTCCCACCGCTCCATCGTCGGTCGCCTTCGAGGACTTCTCCGCCCATCTCCCCTCATCCGTCCTCGAAATGGCCTGCCTGCCACTGGCGTCATCCCACGGCCTCGATGGAAATTGCGAGGCTGCTACACGCTCCTTTTGTCCCGGCTCGGATTGGCAGTTTCCGGCTGAGTTCGAGGCCCTGACGACTAGACTCAGGGCTATGTACTTACTCCCAATCCACCGGGCGGACGTTGGGGTCCGCCCCTACGAAAGATTGCCATATTGGCGGCCACCGGCTGTGTATATGGTTTTTCTCCCCCTTTGGCAAAGGGGGAAACAGGGGGATTTGCCCGGCCCTTCCCCACCGGGCGGACACGAGATTCGCCCCTACGCTGTTTCACCCCGTGGCAAGTGATAATTCACCCGAGTTTTTAAGGATAGGCCGTGGAGAGACGGGCCGGCAGTCAGGCAACCCACCGGTTCAATCTCCCTTTTTTTCGGTGATAGTGAACTGCACCGAGCAGAGCTTTTCATCCGGGGCCGCCGCGGAGCAGACTTCCAGAACGTATTGGCCGCTGCCCAGCCCGATGATTTCAGCCTGCACCGTGAACTCGCACACGCAGCGGCAGGGCTCGTGGCTATGTTCGGTTTCTATGACCCGGATCAGGCCGCCCTCGATCTGTTGCGCCAGGCTGACACTGTCCATGCAGCAGTTGAAGCTCGCCCTGGAATGTTCCAGTTTTACCAGGCCGTTTTCGACAATCGCCAGCAGCCGGTCGTTGCGTTCGTCGGTCGCCAGAGCGGTTCCTTCACCGCTGCCGGTACATTCGTTCAGGCCGGCCAGCCGGAGCTGCGCCTCGGAAGTGTCCGGCGGCGAGTAGACGAAATGTTCCGCATCACAGGCCAGGAGCAGGAGGCCGGCCAGGAAGGAAACTGATATTATAATTTTTATATTCAACGGCATAGGTCTGCTCCAGAATTGAAATTCGGCGTTCCTTACAGGGACATCATAATTCAGGAAGTCTGCGCAGGCCGGGAATCGAGCTTTGGGGGGCGGGCGGGGGGAAGAATGCCTGGGAGATTCAGAAATGGCTGCCGGGGCGTGGCCGGCGCCCCGGCAGCCTTCAAAGCCCGGGATTCCCCCCAGATTCCCGGTCTTTTGCTGCTACTTGAGCAATACCATTTTCCTGGTGGCGACCTCTGCGCCGGACTTCAGGCGGTAGAAGTAAATACCCGAGGAGAGTGTTCTGCCCTCGGAATCCTTGCCGTCCCACTGGACCGTATAGTCTCCCTCTTCCTGCTGGCGGTCCACCAGAGTGGCCACTTTCCGGCCGCGCAGATCGAAGATGGTCAGCGCGACCTGGGCGGGATCGGCGATCGTATAGCTGATCGTGGTCGACGGGTTGAAGGGATTCGGATAGTTCTGCGCCAGGGCGAAAGCTCGCGGGAGCTTGGGACCGTCCGGCTCACTGTCGCCGTTCAGGATGCCGGTGCCGAGCTGGATGTCGAGATTCTGATTGCGGTCGACGGTCAGATTGGAGGCCACGGAACGGCTCTGATCGCTGTCATCGCCGCCGTCCACGAATATTTCATACTGGCCCTGGGGCACGTTCAGGGCAAAACGGCCGGCCTGATCGGTCCAACCGTAGACGTTGCCCCCGGTTTTCGGATCGAGCAGGCTGACCAGGGTCATCGGCACGGGCTGGCCGCTCTCGTCCTTGACTACCCCCTCGACCGTGATCTGAGCGTCCTCCAGCACGAGGTCTACGCGCCGCTCCTGGCTGCAATCCACCGCCGGCAAGAAAGCTCCGGCGTAACCAGTATAGTAGTAGGCGGCGTAGATATCGTAGACGCCTTTTTTCACCAGCACTTCCCAGTTTCCGGCGTCATCGGTCCAGGCGTAGAACGCGCGGTTGTCGAACCAGGGCTGCAGGGCGTAGCGGCCGGCCTGGTCTGTATAAACCGGCTTGACGGAATCGGCGACGGTCGAGTCCGGCTGATCCGCGCCCTCCGGCAGGAGCGAGTTGGCGGCCCGGAAAGATTCGAGCACCAGGTTCTTGAAGACCGTGTCCGCCTTCTGGAAAGAGGCCACGAGCTGCACTGACACCTGCGCCAGGGGTTGGCCGCTCGCGTCCGTGACCCGGCCGTAAATTTTCACGCCCGGCCGGAGTGTCACGTCCAGCTTGCGGTCTCCATCCAGCTTCAGGCTCAGGCCGGCCGAATCGGGGAAATAACCCATGGTCGGACTGACCACCAGGTTGTATACTCCCGGCATCAGTTGGATTTGGTACGCGCCGTCCGGCCCGTTGGGCACGCCGCCCACCCAGGTGCCATCGTCGAGGAAGAAGCTGAGGTAGCTGCCTTCCAGCCCCCTGCCCTGTTCATCGGCCACAGTGCCGTAGAGGCGGTTTCCGGCTTCGAGGGTGATGGTCAGCGACAAGTCCCGGCTCAGGTCGAAATTATTGATGGTCTGCCTGGGATAGCTCAGATCGCCGGTTCCGCCGTAGAAAAGCAGGTCGTAAATTCCGGGGAAGACCCGGCGGCTGAAAGCCCCATTTTCATCCGTGTAGAAATCCGCCCGATAGTACGGCTCGACCCATACCGGGTAAGAAATCCCGTTGTCGGGTTTTTCGCCGGAATCAACCGGGGAGAGCAGGGAGACGCTTTGCCAGGCGAGGGGTTTGCCGTCGGCCAGCACCACCCGGCCGCTGAACAGGACGCCGTACTCAATCTTGACCTCGCCCAGCTCGATCATGGCGCCCTCGGTGACCGCGTAGACATCCACCTTGTAGGATTTCTGCGGGTATTCCCAGGGCGGGACGACTTCCACCGCGTACTGGCCGGGCATCAGCGCCGCTTTCCAGGCGCCGGTTTCATTCGTATAAAAGTTGTAGTAGTTGGAGACGTAGAACGGCGGAGCCACGGCCGAGGAACCCGGGACGAAGGGCATGATAAGCAGGCTGTCCTCGGCGAGCCGGACCGTGCCATCCGCGGTCTTCACCGAATCACCGTCGACCCGGGTGACGTCATCCGAGATGCGCCAGACGTTGACCAGCGCGCCTGTCACCCGGTTGCCGCGGTCATCCACCACGCTGCCGGAGAGCAGTCCGCCGGCGGAGAGCTTGAGGTCCCAGGCCGTATCCTGGGCCACTTCGAGCGGGCCAAGCACCTGGTGCGGGATCAGCCTGGAGTTGTCGGCCCACACCTCCACCCAGTAGGTCCCGGCCAGTACCGCCACGCGGTAGCTGCCGTCCTCTCCGGACTGGGCCCAGCGGCTGTCGGACACGCTGCGAAAGACGAGGCTCACCTGGGCCTGCGGCAGCCCATCGGCGCTATAGACCATTCCG